>JANMST010000310.1:0-2440 GCA_031389635.1 Acidimicrobiia bacterium
TTTCGGTTGCTGGACAACCGAAACAACCCTGGGTCGCGGATCGCGAGTGCCACCAGCTACGCTCGCCGACCGACCACGATATAGGTTGCAGTGGCCCTTCCCGTCTACGACTCAGCCCAAGCGCGCCGACCTCTCATCACCGAACTCCAGAACCTGTGGAACTACCGCGGGTTGATCCGGTTGCTCGTCAGCCGCGAACTAACCGTTCGCTACAAGCGTTCGGCACTGGGAGTTTGGTGGACCCTCCTCAACCCGTTGATCACTACCGCCATCATGTGGCTGGTCTTCGGGCAGATTTTCGGGCCCCGGTTCGGAGACACCGGCTCCGAGCCCTACGTGCTCTACTTGCTGGCCGGGGTCCTCTTCATGACCTTCTTCTCCCAGGGGCTCCTTGCCACCGGAGCTGCCATCACCGGGTCGGCCTCGATCCTCACCAAGGTCTACGTCCCCGCCGAGGTGTTCTCGTTTGCAACATCGATCGCCGGTGGCGTCAACTTCCTCGTCAGCTTGATCCCGCTTGTGATCGTCCAGTTCATCACCGGTCAGGGGATCCCATGGACGATCATCCTGGTTCCGATTCCGATCCTGGCGATGCTGGCGCTCGTCACCGGCCTCGGCATGCTCATCGCCGCCGGCGCCGTTTTCTTCTACGACGTCCTCGAGTTGTCGCGGGTAGGGGTCACGCTCCTCACCTATCTGACTCCGGTCTTCTATCCGATCGAGATCTACGGACGGTTCCTGCCGATCGCCCGGCTCAATCCTCTGTTCTCATTTCTGGAGGTGTTCCGCTCGCTCATGTATCGGGGCGAGATTCCACCTCTCTGGCAATGGGCGATGGTGCTCGGCACGGCGCTGGTGGCGCTGGCCCTCGGTGTGTGGTTCTTCTCGCGCTCGTGGAAGCGACTGGTGTCGTCCCTATGACCCAGGTCAACGGAAGTCAAACCCTGATCGACATCCAATCGGTGAGCCTCTCCTATCAGATGGCCCACGACCGGGCCGGCACCTTCAAAGAGTTCACGATGCAACTGTTGAAGCGCCAGGTTCGCACCGAGCAATTCTTCGCTTTGAGAGATGTCAGCTTTCAGGTGCAGCGCGGCGAGGTGTTTTCACTAATAGGTGCTAACGGTGCCGGTAAGACAACCCTCATGAAGATCGTCGCTCGCGTGCTCCCACCTTCCAGCGGCCGGGTGGTCGTGCGGGGAGTCGTGGCGCCGATGATCGCCCTCGGCGCCGGCTTCAACCCGGAGATGGCCGGGTTCGAGAACATCGTCCTGTTCGGCACCCTGCTCGGCCGCGACTCGAACGAGATGCGGGAGCGGGCTCCGGCGATCGCCGAGTGGGCCGAGTTGACCGAGTTCCTCGATGTGCCGATCCGGTCGTACTCGTCGGGCATGCTCGCCCGACTTGGGTTTGCGGTGGCCGCAGACGTCGATCCCGACGTCCTGGTGGTGGACGAGGTCCTCGCCGTGGGCGACGAATCGTTCCAAAGGAAGTCGGCGGCCCGGATGCAGACCCTGATGAATGGGGGGACGGCCGTGCTGCTGGTTTCCCACGATCTGCACCACGTTGAGACCCTTTCTCACCGGGTTTTATGGCTCGATCGTGGGCATGTGCGGATGCTGGGCGACCCTCAAGAGGTGGTTGAGGCCTATCGGGCCTCCGTTTAGGCCTGTCTAGTCAGGGATATAACGACAACTTTGTCCCTTGACTACTGGGAAATCGCGATATTCCTCCAAACCCCGGGAACCATGCCGCGACTGGTGACGTTATTGTTTGTGGATGGCATTTCGGGGCACTGGCGCGTGCGCCAAACCCCCGAACCGATGACATCTCCCTGGTAACGTCCAGGGACCAAGGACCGTTCGAAACGATCCGGGAGGGGTAGACGCGGAGGGAAGGAAGCCAAGACAGCCATGTTTTTGGCTGCCGCACTCTGTGACTACCCCGGACCTGCCGGCTCGGGGGAGCACGGCGGGTACCGGTTCCGGACCGTCAAGTGTTCTAAAGTTCCCCGTCGTTTCGGATGGAACATCCACGAAATAGAAAGGAAGGGCATAGTGCCAAAATCGGTACTTACCCGGAAGCGGTCGTTGATCGCCCGGATTGCCGTCCTCGCCATGATCTTCAGCCTTATGGCTGTAGCTCTCCCGGCGAGTGCGACGTCCGTTGCGATTGATACATCCGGTTCCTGCCCCACCGCGACCCCAAGTGCTGGATTCACCGACATCGGTGCATTCGACGCGACCACGCAAACGGCAATCAACTGCCTCTTCGCATTTGGGATCACGACGGGTACAAGCGCAACCACTTATTCGCCCAATGACACCATCACCAGGTGGCAGATGGCGTTGTTCTTGATTCGCCAGGCGGCTGACCACGGAATCGTGATCCCAGCGCCCATCAATCAGGGCTACGACGACATCGGCGCGCTGCCCGCAGC
>JANMST010000312.1:0-14797 GCA_031389635.1 Acidimicrobiia bacterium
GAATTCTTTCCGCTAGCCACTATCAAGCGATAGTAGGAACGGAAACGATGGCGAAAGGAATCGTCACACGTCACACGTCTCACGTCACACGTCTCACGTCACACGTAATACGGGTTTTCCGTTTCGGGCTTGGGGCTTGTGGCTTGAGGCTTGAGCCTTGCGGGACGTGGGACGTGGGACGTGGGACGATTCCTTCCGCATTCGTTTCCGTTCCTACTATCGCTTCAGAGTGGCTAGCGGAAAGAACTCTCGTAGGCGGTTGCAGCGATCGCCCGTTTGGCTCCCGCACGCAGTCGTGGTCGTGGTCGTGGTGGTGGCCCTCGCGGCCGCGACGCTCCTGATCCTGTATCGAGTCAGGAGCCTCATCTACATGCTCTTCCTTGCCACGTTCGTGGCTATCGCCCTGGAACCGGCGGTCCAGGGCCTGGTGAGGCGAGGGTGGAAACGGCAACGGGCAACGATGCTGGTCTTCGGGATCTCCTTGATCTTGTTCGTCGGATTCTTCGTTGCGCTGATTCCGGTGTTCGTGGCCCAGGCCGCCGGCCTGATCGAGGACATCCCGCAATATCTCGAGGATCTCCAGAACCTGGCCAACCGTTTCTTCGAGGTCGATCTGGTGGACCCCGCCTTGACAGACCAGTTCGAGGACCTCGGGAGCATCCTCCAGCAATATGGCTCGACCGTGGCTGGCGGAGTCTTTGCCATCGGCAACACCGTGTTCGGCGCCATCTTCCAGTTGGTGACGGTTGCCCTATTCGCGTACTACCTGGTGGCAGAGGGCCCGACCTGGCGGCGAACCCTGCTGGCAACGATGCCCGCCGAGCGACAACGCGAGGCGCTGAACATCTGGGAGATTTCGGTCGATAAGACCGGCGGTTACGTCTATTCGAGGGCGGTGTTGGCGATTGTGGCCGGACTGTTCACGTTCTTCGTCCTGCTGTTTCTCGGAGTTCCGTCGGCGGCGGCACTGGCACTCTGGATGGGGGCGCTCAGTCAATTCGTCCCGGTGATCGGAACCTACGTCGGGATGATCCTGCCGGCGTTGGCGGCCCTGTCGATATCGCCTGGAACTGCGCTCTGGGTCGTGATCGCAATGCTGGCTTATCAGCAACTCGAGAACTACCTGATTGCCCCCCGGGTCACCGCCCGAACGATGGCCATCCACCCGGCAGTCACGATCGGCGCCCTTATTGCCGGGGGCAGCCTCCTCGGAGGTGTGGGGGTGGTATTGGCGCTGCCGGTGGCGGCGACGATTCAGGCGGTCATTTCCACGACGGTGCAAAGGCACAACGTGATCGAAGCCGAGGCGGTAGAGGACGAACCCTCGGATGAGGGGCCTTCCGACCCCTGACGCGGCGCGGTTTGTCGCCCAATCAGACTGAAGACTCGTCCCGCCACCGACGACGCTTTCTTGCCTCCCAGGGAAGGACTAGTTCCCGGGCACCCCCCCGTTTAGCATGACGTTTCGTGACGGTGTCCGTAGAAGAAGTCAGGCGGCGTTCCACCGGTTGGCCACTGCTTGCCAATTCGGTTCTTGCCTCTACCTTCGGCGTCGTGGTGGGGTTGCTGGTCGATTCTCTCGGCCGGCTGACGATGGGGCTGATCTTCGACCGGGATCCCGTCCTCTTTCACAACCGGGTCGTGTTCGAAACCGCTGGAAATGATATCGCTCTGGCCGGCGGCGCTTTGGCGGCATTGCTCGCCGGAGGATTCTTCCTGGCTCTCTATCCCGGGAGCCGGGCTCACGACCCCTCCCGCCTCGCCGTGCTCTGGTTGGTTCTGCATTGCTTCCGGCAGGGCTTCGTGCCCCTGGCGATGACACCGTTCAACGCCGACTCGGACCTGGCGGTGGCGCTTGCATCTCTCAACCTCCCATCAGGCCTTGATGTCGTGATCGGTGCGGCCGGCGGCCTCGGGTTGCTGTTGGTTTCGCTAGCGGCGGCTCCGGCGTTCCTGGCTTTTGCTCCTGGTCGTCAGGACATCGACACCCCGAGTCGAAGAGGGGCGTTCGCTGCCAAGATCGCACTCCTCCCGGGTGTGGCCGGGGCACTCCTGGCGGTGGCATTCTTTGTGCCGGATGCCGGGACCGGGCTGATCGAGGAACTGCCCCTCTACGGCTTGTTCACGATCGCCACAGTCCTGGCGGCACCCGGTACCCGCTCCGTTGAGATTCGGTCGGATGGCAACGCGCAGAGCCTCTCCTGGGGCCTGCTCGGTACCGTGATCGTGACGTTTCTGATTTTCCGGTTCGCCCTCTCGAGAGGCATCCCAATCCCGCCGGATCCGGAGAGTTTCTTCTTCACCTGACGGGCATCCCCGTCGTCCTCGCCGTAGCTCCTCAACAAATCGGCTGGCGTGCCGATAGGGGCACATGTACCGGGTCTTTTTGATCCCAACCGAGGAAAACCCCAAAACCGAGCTTTGGCTTGACGCGTTCGACGTTCACGAGACAGAAGAAGGCACCTTTTGGGACTTCGTTGATCAAGAGAACCGGGTGGTCCGCCGCCTGGAGAAGGCCAGGGTCAAGTCGTTCATAGTCACGCCGGACCGGCGCAAACCCCGTCCCCTGGAGCACTCGGTCGTGCAGGATCCCCGTTGGGTTCGAGATTGACATCGAGAATCGGGCGTAGCGGTGACAGACCGATAGGGTGAATCCTTGACCCCTCGCCAGCCGGTTCTTCACTCGCGCAACGCTTTTCTGCACGTCGTCAATGAGCACCGGTGGTTGGCGACATCGGCATGTTCTTTGTCGTTGATGCAGGAACATCCGGCCATCAGAGATCGAGCCCGCACCGTCTTGCGCAATGTCGACGTGGCCGTAAGTGGAGCCACGCTTCTCTACGCGAGATCTCTCATCGAGTTCTATACGAAGGGCAGCCCGGAGGCGAAGCCGAGGATCGGAAGTCCGCGCCAACCGACCGATATCGTGGTCGAGGATTTTGGAACCGGAATCGGTGACGGCACCTACTGGGTGCTGGTTCGAATCAAGACGTCGATCGACGTCCACTTGTTGCATCTCACCGCCTGGCGTGATGTGGAGTACCGCTCTGATCCGAAGAATGCCCTAACCCGGCCAGCCGCGGCCAGGCTCAATTGGAACCGCGAGCACCCTGAGATCGTCGGGAGGATCAACGACGCCCTGGGGGAGGCCGCCAGCCTGGCGACCGACTGGACGGTTCCGCTCGAGTCTCTTCACAGGGCGGCAACGGAACGTCTCAACGACCAGGACTTTGAGTGGCCCCCGAACCTGACCGGGAAGGCGGCGGTGTTTTCCTTTCTCGACAGGTCGGGCCTGTAACCCGGGGGCGGGTGCACTGCTCTATCTTGAACCGCACTTGGACCAGCCGAACAATCCTGAGCCGAATGAGCGCACTGCTGCCGTTATCACGGTCTCCGACGGTGTGAGCCGCGGGTACCGGGAGGATCTCTCTGGCGCGGCTTTGGTCGATCTTCTCGAATCAGAGGGCTACACCGTGACCGTTCGACTCGTCGTCGCTGATGAGGCTTCTGACATAAGCCGCGCGATCAAGGATCTGGCCGGCCAAGCCGCCCTCGTCGTAACAACCGGTGGGTCTGGTTTTGGCCCGCGCGATGTGACCCCGGAGGCGACGCGGGCCGTACTCGAACGGGAAGCACCGGGTTTGGTGATGCTGATGTTGTCGGAGGCCATCGGGAACAACCCGATGGCTGCACTATCGAGAGCCGTTGCCGGCACCTGTGGGGCTTCTCTCGTAGTCAATCTGCCGGGTAGTCCGCGCGGGGCTGTCGAAAACCTGACCGCCCTGTTGCCGATCCTGCCGCATGCCCTGACCCTGCTGGCGGGGCACACCGAGCATCGGCCTCCCCCCGCCGAGGGGCGGTAGCCTCCGGGTAGGAGGAACCGTGCCAGGCGAGGACCAGCAACTCATCGCGACGATCCATGACTGGGTCGAACGCGAGGTTCCCTTCGCTCTCGCCACGGTCGTGGGCGTGCGAGGCTCCACCTACCGGGGGCTGGCGGCCAGGCAACTGGTCGCGGCTGACGGGACTTCTGTGGGCACCGTTTCCGGTGGTTGTCTCGACTCCGATCTGGGGGTGGTGGCAGCACGGGTGAGGGCCGCCGGCAAGCCCGAACTGGTTGAATTCGACCTGACCGCCGATGACGAGGCGATCTGGGGGTGGGGGATCGGCTGCAACGGCGTCACCGAGCTGTTGGTCGAGCCGGAGAGGTCTGCGCAGGCTCTGGCCGAGGCGATCAAGTCGATGCCTCCAGGGATAGTTCACGTTCTGTCCGGCCCCGGGATCGGATCGCACATTCCGGTGAAGTCGGACGATATCGAATGGGGCGATGCGGTTCTCGAAGCCCGGGCCGACGGCCGCCATCGCCGGGTTGACCGCGGGGGCCAACGCTTCTTGCTGGAAGTCATCTCAGGTCGCCCCCGCTTAGTCGTGTGCGGGGCCGGTCATGACGCCGTGCCTCTGGTTCGGCTCGGTTCCGAGCTCGGATTCGAAGTGACGGTGGTCGACGATCGTAGGCAATTCCTGTCCCGGGAGAGATTCCCCGAGGCCGCGACCCTGGTCCATTGCGCCCCCGCCGACCTGGCGACTCACGTGGCGATGGATCCGAGCACTGCCGTCGTGATCATGTCGCACAACTATCTGCGTGACGTCGACTTCCTCGGGTCCATCCTCGGGCTGCCGGTGGCCTACATCGGCTGTCTCGGCCCAGGCGAGCGGCTCGAACGGATGCTCAAAGACCTGGTAGCGGCAGGACGGCACGTGGAGCCGGGGGATCTCGAGCGGATCCACGGTCCTGCCGGGATCGACCTCGGTGCCGATGGGCCCACCGAGATTGCCTGGTCGGTCCTTTCTGAGATCCTGGCGGTCCGAAGAGGTGCCGGAGCAGGCTTTCTCGTTCATAGAAAAGGGCCAAACGAGCTCCGACGGTTACCGTAAGGCGGAGGAGCGAAGTTGCAGATCACCCATGAGTTCGAAGTGGCCCGTCCGATCGAGACGGTCTGGGAGATGTTCCAGGACGTCCCCTCGGTAGCCCAATGCCTTCCGGGGGCGACCCTCACCGAGGACAAAGGCAACAACGTCTATGCGGGCAGCATCGCCGTCAAACTGGGCCCCATGGCCGCGACCTTCGAAGGCGAGGCAACGATCACCCACGATCGGGCCAACCGGACCGCGCTGATCGATGGGAGGGGCGTCGACAAGAAGGGTGGGAGCAGGGGCCAGGTCAAGGTGACCTACACGCTCTCTCCGACCGGCACCGGCGGTACCAAGGCCGCGATCGATGCTGATGTGACATTGGCCGGTCCCGCCGCCCAGTTCGGTCGCACGGGTCTCATCAACGAGATGTCAAAGCGCCTGATCGGTGACTTCGCCTCATGTCTCGAAGCCAAGATGGCCGCTCCGACGGAAGCGGCCGCCGAGGCGATCGTGGCGCCAGAGGTGAAGCCGATCAGCCTTTTGTGGAGCAGTTTCGTCGCCTGGATCCGGAGACTCTTCGGCCGCAAGCAAGCCGGGTAGGAATGAGGGATGACCGGGCGGTACATCGATCGGTCCCCCCATGGTCGTTGAGCCACATGATCTTTGAATTTGGGCGGCGGGTTCGGGTGATCGTGCGCCTGGACCTAGCCGTGGTCGTTCTCGTCGTGACTGCCTGCTCGGGGGTGGCCGCCCCCCCCGATCCCATGGACGTGACTGTCCGAATGCTCGACAACAGCTTCGACAGTCCCGTGATCGAAGTACCGGTCGGTGCGCTGGTCACCTTCCTCGGGGCGGGTCGCAACCCCCACAACGCCGTCGCCGCCGACGGGTCGTGGAGCACCGAAGCCGAGTTTGGTTCGCTCGAACAGTTTGAAGGGGAGGCGGCATCGATCCGCTTCGATGTCCCGGGGGAATACACATTTTTCTGCACGTTCCATGGCACGGCGGAGGGCGGCGGGATGGCGGCCCGTCTGCTGGTAGGGGATGTCAATGCATCGGCCGCGGCCCAGGGGATCGCGCAGTCCACGGCCCCAGCGGGATGGACCGGTGCGACGGTCAGGGTGCCCGAAGATCATCCGACCATCCAGGAGGCCGTGAACGCGGCGAATCCGGGAGACCTGGTGCTGATCGGGCCTGGCACTTATAGCGAGGCAATCGAGATCTCCAAACCGGGGCTGGTGCTCCGGGGAACCGATCGCAACGCGGTAGTGATCGATGCGGGGTTCGAATCGGAGAACGTCATCGACGTTTATGCCGACGGCGTTGCCGTCGAGAACCTGACAGTCATGAACGGCACCGCCAACGGGGTCTACTGGTCGGGTGTCAGAGGCTTCCGGGCTTCTTACGTCACGGCAATCGACAACGGCGACTACGGGATCTACGCCTTCGACTCCTCCGACGGAATCTTCGAACATTCGTATGCCTCGGGGTCGCCTGACTCGGGTTTCTACATCGGGCAATGCGATCCCTGTCAGGCAGTGATCAACGACGTGACGGCAGAGTGGAACGGGCTCGGATACTCGGGGACCAACGCCTCGGGCGAGTTGTTCATCATCAATTCCGTCTGGCGGTACAACACCGCTGGCGTTATCCCCAACACCCTCGATTCCGAGCTGCTTCCGCCCTTTCACGGAGTCACCATTGCCGGGAATCTCATCCATGACAACGACAACCGGAATGCACCTATGAAAGACGCCCAGTGGTCGGGCCTGGGCAACGGCATCATTCTGGCGGGCGGCAACTCCTCGGTGGTCGTGCGAAACCGGGTCGTCAATCACCTCGTCAACGGCATCGCCATCACGCCCAACCTCGACACCAACTTCTGGACGAGTTCTTTCAACCGCGTCGAAGGCAATGTGGTGGAGGGCTCGGGGAGGGCAGACCTGGCATTGGCAGGCCCATCCGGACCCGGCAACTGCTTCACAGGGAACGACGTGACCACCACCCTTCCCGTCGGTCTCCAGGCGTTTGCGACTTGTGACGGCCTCCGGCTTCCGTTGCTCTATGAATTGGCCGGATCGACCGAACAGCTAGGCCGGGTGATGGAGAACGGGCTGGGCATCCGCCCGAACAACCCGGTGGGGTCGGTCCCCAAGCCGGGACCGCAGGAAACCATGCCCGGCGGCGCCGATGCCCCGGTCGTCCCGGCCGTCGATGTCTTTGCCTCCCATCCTGTGGACCTCGAATCGATCGAGGTCCCCGATCTTCCGCCAGGCCTCGTCATCGACCAACCGAAAGGATTCACCGTGTTTGGAGTGCTAATGGGATCGGTCACCTCCGTGTTCTTCGGGTTGTACGCCTACATGCTCCCGTTCATCCTTTACGCGGCGTGGGTGACGATCGCGCTCTGGGATCTGTTCCGATCCAACCGAGGCAAAGGCGCTGTGATCGGATGGTCGGCGGTGATCCTCCTGGTTCCCTTCCTCGGGGTGATCCTCTACTACCTATTCGGCCGCTCTCAGATCCCCACGTGGCAGAGAATGACCCTGGTTTTCGGAGGCCTTGGCGCTTACCTGGTGATTCTGGCCCTAGGAGCGGTGATCGGGGGAGTGGTCTAAAAGGGTGTTGTCGGGACTGGACGTCTCACGTCTCACATCCCACCGAAGAACCTCAGATCTTGATCAAACGATCGTTGGTCTCGTGCATGTGACGTGTGACGTGTGACGTCTTACCCCTGGACGGCATTCGGGCGACTCGAACCGGGGGGCAACGAGCGGCCACGTTTGGTTCCCTTTCGGAAAACCGGGTGAGGGAGGGGGACCGGGCGCTCCAATTGGGCGACCAGCATCTTGTACACCTGGGGGCCGACCATCTCGACAAGTTCGGCCTTGAGGCTCTTGTAGACCGGGTCGCCGCCGACGAAGGCCAGGGGGCTATCGGTGCACCACCAGGCGAACTGGTCGCCTCCGTCGCCCCAGTCACGGCGCTTCCACTCCCGCACGATCGCGGTTCTGTGGCCGTGACCATCGTCCTCCTCCTCGAGACGGAGGGGTAGCTGCCAGCACACCGTCGGCTTCCAATCGAGCGGCTGCTCGCCGGCTTGAAGCGCACCGAGATGAAGGGCGCAACCGGCCCCGGCATGGAAGTCGGGTCGATTCAAGAAGATGCAGGCGTCGTCGACGAGACGGGTGGTTTTGTCTTCCTTGCCCCGGTGCCTCCAGAAGCGATCACCTGCTTTGGCGATGAACTGCCAGTTGTCGGCGGTGAGGCGCTTGGCGAATTTCTCGACCCGCTCCAGGTCATCGTCGTCGAGAAACCAGGCTCCCATCGAGCAACAACCCTGCTGCATCTCCGGGGTCGGTGTGGTGTAGATCCCCTGACAACCGTCGCCGTAGATGCAGGTCCACGACGACCTCAGAAAGGTCGCGTCGAACATCCAGGTCTTGTCTCCGGAAGGATCCTCGAAAGCGATGTAGTCGTGGAGGTCCTTGGGTACAACCATGCAGGCGAGATCGTAGGCCCGCTGTCAATCGACCCAGTCGTCTGATCCGCGAGTTCACCAACTCCTATGGAGTCGTTGTATCGGTGGTAGTCGTGGTGGGAGCGGTGGTGTCGGTGGTCGTGGTGGGAGCCGTGGTGTCCGTCGTCGTGGTGGTCGGAGCCGTGGTGTCCGTAGTAGTCGTCGGCGGTTGAGTAGTCGTCGGCGGTTGAGGCGTGGTGGTGGACGAAGTCGACGTACTGGTCGTGCCCGGGATCGTGGTCGTGGTCGTCCCCGGGGTGGTCGTCGTGGCCGACGAAGTGGTTGTGGTGGTCGGACGACGGGGCCCGCTGGTGCTGGTGACTTCGTCGAGGGATGTCGTAGTCGCCTCGTCGAGGGTGCTGGTGGTTCCGGCGGGGGCCATCGTCGTCGACACCGGGACGGTGGTTGTGGTCGGGGCTTCCTCATCCGAGGTAACCAGATCGAGAACTGCGGTCAGATCGATCGTTGTCAGATCCGGGAGCGGCAACAACGCACCTCCAACGCTGGCGGCGGTCGTGACGAAGAAAGCCGCCGACAACGCCAGCACGGGGCCGGAGCGTCCAAGGAAGGCGACCGTGCGCTCCGGTACCAAGCGGGACAGCAAACCCGAAGCGGCCCGCAGCGTTCGGGGAGGAATCTGCATGAAGGCTCGAACCACAACCGGGTCGAAGTCGGTCGCTGAGGCGGCCGCGATCAATCGGCGGGCTTTGTCGTGGTTTACCGCTCCCGAACCGGTGGTCAGCAGATCGAGGGTTGCCGCCACCGACACCACCCGGGCAGCGACCGGGATCTGTTCCTCGGCCTTTTTATCGGGGAAGCCGCTTCCGTCCCAGTTCTCGGCATGGGACTCGACTGCCGTGGCTGAGGCTCCCAGCCACGCGGCCATCGGTCCGATGAGACGCATTCCCTTGGCGGGATAGGTTTCCCACGACTCCTGCTCCCTGGCGGTGAGGTCGCCGGGGTTGGCGAGCAGCTCCCGGTCGAGAAGCAGCCTTCCAATACCGTGGCTCAGTGCCGCCCACTTGAGTCGCTCGGGGTCGGCGTCACCGATTCGGAGCTGGCGGGCAATCAGATCTGAGTAGTCGACCACCCGATGCGGATACCCGCTCGACCGACGATCGTGACGGGGCAGGGTTATCGCCATTGCCAGCACTGCCGCGGCAGCGGCGTCGATGTTCTGGTCCCGGCCGATCGACGACCCGGCGAGCTTGCGACGCAACCGGATCGGGTCCTTTGCCTGTTTGACGACATCCCAGCGATCGGGAGCTCTTCCGGGAAAAACTAGGTCGAGCTCGTAGAGCATTGCCAGAAGCCGAAACCTCAATGTCAAAAGGATCGTGAGCCCACCGGCGGCAACCGCCGAACCGAGGACTGCCACCCACCAGATCCATCCACCTAGGGGATGTAGCGAAGCGCCGACCATGCTGGCAACCAGGTAGCCCGCGACGATGGGAGAACCGCCCGCAAACGCGCGGAGCAAAACAGCCACTGTCCGGCGGGCCTTCCATCTGCTCATCGTCTCGATTGAAGAAGCCGTCAGGGCGCTTCCCGTCTTTGGAACCTAAGCCTTATCGGCGCTCGGGTGGGGTCAGCAAAGCGGAATGGCAGGCCGGAACGGCCAAATCGGGTGCTGGACGGGTCCCCCTGCGCTTGTTAGGGGAGGGTCTTCGGGTCGAGGGCGTCGGGGTCGATTCCGTAGCGGTTAGAGGCGTCGGCCATCGCCTGGGGAGAAAGCTTGCCCTCCCTGACCAATGCCGAAAGCACCGCGCTCACCACATGACCGGCGTCGATTTCGAAGAAGCGACGCAGGTTGCCGCGGCTGTCGGATCGACCGAAGCCGTCGGTGCCGAGGGTCGTAAATGCGCCGGGGACATATCGGGCGATCTGGTCGGGAACCATCTTCATGAAATCGGACACGGCCACAATCGGGCCCCCTGCTTCCGACAGGATCCTGGTCACAGCCGGTGACCTCGGGGGTTCTCCGGGATGCAGGCGGTTCCACCGCTCCACCGACAGGGCTTCGGCCCGCAGCTTCGAATATGACGTCGCCGACCAGAGCTCGACGCCGACTCCGTAGTGATCGGCCAGCTCCGCTTGAGCCTTGCGGGCAGCAAGGTTGGCTGTGCCGGAGAACAGAACGGCCGCCCGGAGAAGCGTCCCCGACGGGGCCGGGCTCCAACGGTATAGGCCGGAGATGATTCCGTCCTCCGCACCCTCGGGGCGAGGAGGTTGCGGATAGTTCTCGTTGTAAAGAGTCAGGTAGTAGTACAGGTCTTCGGGGGAATTCCCGTACATCCGGTTGAGCCCATGTTCGATGATGGTCCCGACCTCGTAGGCAAATGCTGGGTCGTACGCCTCGACGGCCGGGTTGGTCGACGCCAGCACGAGGCTGTGGCCGTCTTGATGCTGGAGGCCTTCCCCGGCGAGTGTTGTCCGGCCGGCCGTTGCACCGAGCAGGAACCCTCGGGCCCGGGCATCGCCGGCCAGCCAGGTCAGGTCGCCGATCCGCTGGAAGCCGAACATCGAGTAAAAGATGAAGAACGGCACCATCGGCACCCCCCGGTGGGCGTAGCTGGTGGCGGCGGCGATCCAGCTCGCCATCGATCCGGCTTCGGTGATCCCCTCTTCCAGGATCTGACCGTTCTGGGCCTCGACGTAAGACAAAAGGAGTCGGGCGTCGACCGGCTCGTACAACTGGCCCTGAGCCGCGTAGATCTTGAGCTCCCGGAAGAGCGAGTCCATTCCGAACGTCCGCGCCTCGTCCGGGACTATCGGCACCACCCTCGGCCCGAATCCGGGAACCCGGGCAAGGTTGCGGATGAGTCGGGTAAAAGCAGTGGTGGTCGAGGCCTCCGCCTTGCCAGATCCGGCGTAGATCTCGGAGAAGGCCTCTGCGCCTGGGAGCGGCATGGGTACCCGGGTTTGGATCTGGCGACTGGGTAGGTAGCCATTGAGGACCTTCCGGCGCTCGTGAAGGTACTGATGCTCGGGGGTTCCTTCGGCCGGACGGAGGTAGGGCGGCACATTGTCGCCTTCGAGGGCAGCGTCGGGGATCTCCTCCTGCAAGTGAAGACGGTCTCTGAGCTCACGAAGCTGGGCGTTGGTGAGCTCCTTGATTTGGTGGGTGGCGTTGCGGCCTTCGACGTCGGGTCCGAGCGTCCACCCTTTGATGGTCTTGGCGAGAATGACGGTCGGGGCCCCGGTCAGCTCGGTCGCCAGGTTGTACGCGGCGTAGACCTTGCGGAAGTCGAGGCCTCCTCGGCGAAGCGACCAGATCTGCTCGTCGGTCCAGTCCTTCACGAGGGCGAGCGCCTTCGGGTCCTTGCCGAAAAAGCGCTCGCGGACGAAGGCACCGTCGGCGGCCTTGTAGAGCTGATACTCGCCATCGACAGTGTCGTTCATCACCTGTACCAGGGCGCCGTCGCGATCGGCGGCGAGGAGTGGATCCCATCCACTGCCCCAGATCACCTTGATCACGTTCCAGCCGGCTCCCCGAAAAACCGACTCGAGCTCCTGGATGATCTTCCCGTTGCCGCGAACCGGACCGTCGAGTCGCTGGAGATTGCAATTGATCACCCAGATGAGGTTGTCGAGCTTCTCGCGGCTGGCGAGGGATATGGCCCCCAGGGTTTCTGGTTCGTCAACCTCGCCATCGCCGAGGAAGCACCACACCTTCGAATCGGACGTGTCGTCGATCTCGCGGTTGTGGAGGTAGCGATTGAATCGGGCGTGGTAGATCGAATTGATCGGACCCAGCCCCATGCTGACCGTCGGGTACTCCCAGAAGTCGGGCATGAGCCGGGGATGGGGGTAGGAGGAAAGTCCGTTGCCACCGATCTCGAATCGAAAGTTGTCGAGTTGCTCTTCGGTGAGCCTTCCCTCGAGGAATGCCCTCGCGTAGATGCCGGGCACGGCATGGCCCTGGAAATACACGTGGTCTCCGGGTCGACCGTCGGCCTTACCCCGGAAGAAGTGGTTGAAGCCAACTTCGTAGAGAGTGGCCGACGACGCGAACGTCGATAAATGGCCGCCGATTCCCTTCTCGCGGTGATTGGCCTTCACAACCATCACGGCGGCGTTCCAGCGGATGAAGCGCCGGATGCGTCGCTCGAGGTGTTCGTCGCCCGGAAAAAGGGGCTCATCGTCGGGCGGAATCGAGTTCACGTAAGGCGTGGTGATGGTCGGTGGCACACCGAGATTCTTCAGATGGGCCCGCTCGAGCAGCTTGGCCAGGATATAGCGAGCCCGGATCGGGCCCCGGCTGGCGGCCACCGCGTCAAGCGAGTCGATCCACTCCCGGGTCTCCTCAGGGTCGACGTCGTACAACTGATCTACGAAGTCGTCGGGCAGGGTCCGGGCGGCTTCGGCGGCGTCTTCCCGGTCCGCCCGGCCCCGATCCTGGTCGCCGAGATCCTGATGAAGAGCAGGGCTGATCGATTGGGCGTCGGTCATGCACCGAGCCTATCAGTCCACTGGTCGCATCAACTAGCGACGGGTGGCATCGCTTTCTTGCGGGTTCGCGGAGCCCAGGAGTCGAAGATGGACACGAACTCCTTGGGTGCTTCGATCTGGGGACAGTGACCGCAGTCGTCCATTACCACGAGGTCCCAATCAGGCCGGACCCGGGCCAACCACTCGATGGCGGAGGCAGGGACGACCCGGTCGCGGGAACCCTGGATGATCAGAGTGGGGGCCGAGATCCGGGCCACAGTTCTAGCCATGCGGGCGCGGCGGCCGATCATCGCGCCGGCCGAGCGACCCGACTTGACCAAAGCGTCGAGCGCCCAGGGCTGGCGGCGGCGGGCCGCGGCCAATTGCAGAGAGGGTTCGACCAGCGACTGCGGTATTCGCTCAGGGTGGGCGCAGACCACGGCCAGGGTGTCTCTCATCTGGCTGGCCGGGGTTGTGGTCTTCCAGTAACGGCTAACCGCGGCAGGGCCGAAGGCGGGGATGCCCTGGATCAGCAGGCGCTTGGCCACCGCCCGGTCGATGCGATCGTCGTCCCATCTGGGAGGTGCTGCCGGGGCGACCAGGACGAGTCGGTCGACCAAATCGGGGCGAGATGCCGCGATCTGAATCGTGACGAGAGCCCCAAGGGAGTTCCCCATCAGGACCGCGGGACGCCCGATCGACTCCAGCAGTTCGACTATCGCTTCGGCATGACTCGAGATCGAATAGGAGCGTCGCGGTGGGGTGTAGCCAAAACCGGGAAGGTCGGGAGCGATCAGGTGCCCGGACCTGGTCAACCCGGGCGCTGGTGGCATCCAATTGAGGTGGGCCCCTCCCAATCCATGGATGGCAACGATGGGACCTCCTTGTCCGCCGTAGTCATGGACGTACAGAATCCCGGAGGGGAACACCTGGAATGAGCCGCTCACCCCAAAGACGGTAATCGGCTGGTCGGCCTTGAGTCATTCTGCTGTCCCCCCAAGCAGGTGACCCGCAAGCAGGTGGAGAGAAGGAATAGGCGCCAGGTCCCTTGACGATTGCTCTGGAGCGGCTTGATTGATCGATTAGGGCAATTCGAATCGGGGAGGGCGGCAATGGATGCATTCAAACGGGTGAGCGGGTTCTGGCTGATTTGGACAGGTGTCAGCCTGGGCGGAGTGGCGATAACCATGCTGGGGTTGCTTTTCTTGCACTTGGCCTCCTAGGTCATCTCACCGAACTCCGGCGCATGAGCGAGCGGTCGGGCAGGCTGGGCCCGACAACTCCGTAACATCCATCCCAAGTGCGTGTCCTTCTCGTCTCTACCTACGAACTCGGGCACCAGCCCCTGCATCTGGCCTCTCCGGCTGCCCGCTTGATCCGTGATGGTCACGAGGTGGAATGCCTCGACCTGGCGGTCGAGGAGTGGGATGAGCCCCGTTTCCTGAGAGCCGAGGCGGTGGCGTTCTCGGTCCCGATGCACACCGCCATGCGTTTGGCCGTCCAGGCCGCAAGCCGGCTACGACGCAGCCGGCCCGATCTCCCCATCGCCTTCTACGGCCTCTATGCGGCGATTGGTGCCGACCGGACCGTGGGGCGGCGGCCGCGGCATCCCGGTCGACATCCACCCGATCGAGAAGAAGTCGACCGTCGAGGTCGTTCTCACGATCCTGCACGCCGGCGGCAAGTTCGGCGGTGGCGGGTACGCGGTCTCGGGCGGTCTGCACGGCGTCGGCTCGAGCGTCGTCAACGCACTGTCGAGCAAACTCGATGTCGAGGTGTTTCGTCAGGGCAACGTCTACCGGCAGAGTTACACGATCGGTGTGCCCGACGCCCCGCTGAAGAAGGGCGAGGCGTCCGACCTGACCGGCACGACCATTACCTTCTGGCCGAACGCCGACATTTTCGAGACCGTCGAGTTCGACTACGAGACGC
>JANMST010000321.1:0-3995 GCA_031389635.1 Acidimicrobiia bacterium
GCCCGCTTCATCGCCCGGCGGAAAGCAACCCGGTTCTCGAGTTGATCGGCGATTCCCTGTGCGAGCAACTGCGAGTCGAGGTCGGGATCCTTGATCTCGGTGATGTTCAGCTTGACCGGTTTACTGGCGATCGCCTCGAGGCCGCCGCGCAGTCGCTCGGCCTCGCTGCCCTTGCGTCCGATGACAACGCCGGGGCGGGCGGTTTGGATCTCGACGACCACACGGTCGCGGGTCCGCTCGATATCAATCCGCGAGACCGCACCGCGCTTGAGCTCCTCGCGGAGATAGTCGCGAATCTTCCAATCCTCGTTGACCAAAGCTACGTAGTCCTTGTCGGAATACCACTTTGACTTCCAGTCATTAGTGGTGCCGATCCGGAACAGATAAGGGTGGGTTTTCTGTCCCATATCAGTCCACCTCCTCGTTCCCATCGGACACCACGATCGTGATGTGACTTGTGCGCTTGCGAATTCGGGTGGCCCGGCCGCGAGCACGGGGACGGAACCTCTTGAGGGTCGGTCCCTCGTCGGCAAAGGCTTCCGCCACCACCAAGTCCTCGGCCTCGAGGGCGTGGTTGTGCTCGGCGTTGGCGATGGCCGAATTGAGGACCTTGCTGACCAGTTCGGAGGCGCCGCGTGGGGTAAGGGACAGCACCACCTGGGCCTGCTCGACGGGCAGACCGCGGACGAGGTCAAGCACCAGCCGCACCTTGGTGGCGGGGTGCCGGATGTATTTGGCTTGAGCGCGTACGTTCATGATTTGGCGTTCATGATGATTTGGCGTTCATGATCTGGTCGTTCATGACTTGCGTACTGCCCTTTCCTTCTTGCCGGAGTGCCCCCGGAAGGTTCTCGTCATGGCGAACTCACCGAGTTTGTGACCGACCATTGACTCGGTGATGAAAACCGGGATGTGCTTGCGGCCGTCATGGACCGCGATGGTGTGACCGAGCATCTCGGGGACGACGGTCGAACGCCGGCTCCAGGTGCGGATCACCCGCTTCTCGTTGCGGCGGTTCAATTCCTCGACCTTGCTCATCAGATGGTCGTCAACGAAGGGACCTTTGGAGAGACTCCGTGCCATTACCTACCTCTTCCGCCGGTCGAACGGCGCCGCACGATCGCCTTGTTGCTTGCTTTCTTCTTCTTGCGGGTACGCCCTTCCGGCTTGCCCCACGGGCTCACCGGGTGACGTCCCCCTGAGGACTTGCCCTCGCCGCCACCAAGGGGGTGGTCGACCGGGTTCATCACGACACCGCGGCTTTGGGGGCGGACCCCCTTCCAGCGGTTGCGCCCGGCCTTGCCGATCTTGATCAATTCGGACTCGGAATTGCCGACCTGACCGATCGTGGCCCGGCTGTCGAGGGGAACTGTCCGCATCTCACCCGAAGGCAGGCGGAGAAGGGCGACGTCGTTCTCCTTCGACATCAACTGGACACCGGCTCCGGCTGAGCGAGCCATCTTGGCTCCTCCGCCGGGTCGCATCTCGATGGCATGCACCGTGGTGCCGGCCGGGATGTTCCGAAGCGGCATGGCGTTGCCGGGGCGAATGTCGGACCCGGAGCCCGACATGAGCTTGTCGCCCGGCTTCACACCGGCGGGAGCCAGGATGTAGCTCTTCTCACCGTCGGCGTAGTGGAGCAGGGCGATCCGGGCGTTGCGGTTGGGGTCGTACTCGATGGCGGCGACCTTGGCCGGGATGCCGTCCTTGCGACGCTTGAAATCGATGAGGCGGTAGCGGTTCTTGTTGCCACCGCCGCGGTGACGCGAGGTGATGCGCCCGTAGACGTTGCGTCCACCGCTCGATTTCTTGGGCCCGAGCAGCGTCTTCTCCGGCTCCGACTTCGTCACATCGGCGAAGTCGGAAACCGTCTGAAAACGGCGCCCGGCCGAAGTTGGTTTTCTGCTTTTCACTGCCATGCCATAACCCCTATCACCAAAAAATCCCTCTAGACGCCGAACAAATCGATGGAATCGCCCTGGGCGAGGGTGACCAGAGCTCGCTTGGCACCGGCCCGCCGACCGAGGGTCCGTCCGGTGCGCTTCAACTTGCCTCTCCGGTTCTGAGTGTTTACGGAAAGGACATTCACCGAGAAGATCTCCTCGATGGCGTCTTTGATCTCGCTCTTGTTGGAACGGCGATCGACGACGAACGTGTAAGTATTCCCCTTTTCGATCATGTCGTAGGACTTCTCGGATACGACTGGAGAGATGATGATGTCACGGGGGTCCTTCATGACGTCTCCCCCTCCCTGACAAAGTCCGACTTCGACACGTCGTAGGCGTGGCCGCCGCCAGCGGCGCCGACCGTCTGCGTCGTGAAGATCACGTTCCTCGCCCACAGCACGTCGTAGGCAGTGAGGTGACCGGGTTCGGAGATGACGACCTGGGGGAGGTTCCGAAAGGCAACACCGGCGACCTCGTCGAGGCTGTTCAACACGAGAAGGGTTTTGTCCCGGGCACCGACCGCGGCGAGCAGCGCTACGGCGTCGCGGGTCTTGGGTGCGGTCCAGTCGAATGCCTCCACCACCAGGACCGCGTCTTCCGCAGCTCTGGCCGACAGGGCCGAGAGGAGGGCCAGACGGCGCATCTTCTTAGGGGTGCGCTGGCTGTAGTCGCGGGGCTCAGGCCCGTGAGCAACACCACCTCCGCGCCAATTGGGAGCGCGAATCGATCCCGCCCGGGCCCGCCCGGTTCCCTTCTGCCGCCACGGCTTGGCACCACCACCGCGAACTTCGGACCTCTTCTTGGTCTTGTGAGTTCCGGCCCGCGCACCCGCCAACTGGGCCGTCACAACCTGATGGAGCACCGCCAGGTTGGGCTCGATCCCGAAGATGTCCGGGTCGAGCTTGACCTCCCCGAGACGCAAGCCATCCGAGCTGAACAATGCGGCCTTGACCTCGGCCTTGGTGTCAGTTTGCTTTGCCCCTGTCATGAGGCCTTCACCGCCTCGCGGACCAGGATCAGCGATCCGTTGGCGCCCGGGACGGCACCCCGGAGCAGCAGGAGATCGCGCTCGCTGTCGATGCCGACGATCTGGAGGTTCAAAGTTGTCACCTGGTCGTTGCCCATCCGGCCCGCCATCTTGGTTCCCTTGAAAACTCTGGCCGGCGTGGAGCAAGCACCAATCGATCCAGGGGCGCGATGCTTCTTGTGGGTGCCGTGCGCGGCGCCCAGGCCGGCAAAACCGTGGCGGCGCATGACCCCCTGGAAACCCTTGCCTTTGGAGATTCCGGTTACGTCAGCCAGGCCACCCTGGGAGAGGACGTCGGCGATCTTGATCTCCTGGCCGAGCTTGTACTGGTTGGGCTCTTCGACCCTGATCTCCACCAGGTGGCGGGTCGGTTCGACCCCGGCCTTGGCAAAATGGCCCTTGGTGGGCTCGTTGACGAGCTTGGGCCTGATCTCGCCGAAGGCGATCTGGATCGCCGAGTAGCCGTCGGTGTCGATGGTCTTGATCTGGACGACGTGGCAGGGCCCCGCCTTGATCACGGTGACCGGAATGGCTCGCGCCTGGTCGTCGAAGATCTGGGTCATGCCCAGCTTTTCTCCGAGGATTGCGTTCACAGCTTGATCTCCACTTCCACACCGGCAGGCAGGTCGAGCCTCATGAGCGAGTCGACGGTTTTGGGCGTTGGATCGAGGATGTCGATCAGACGTTTGTGGATGCGCATCTCGAAGTGCTCCCGGGAGTCCTTGTCCACGTGCGGGCCCCGAATCACGCAATAGCGGTGGATCTCGGTGGGCAGCGGGATGGGCCCACGGATCTTGGCCTGGGTGCGCAGAACCGTCTCGGCGATTTTGCGCGACGACTCGTCCACGACCTGGTGGTCGTAGGCCTTGAGGCGGATTCGTATTTTCTGTTCAGCCACTGTCGCTCGTCTCTGTGGTTTCGGGTCTCAAGTCTCAAGTCGCAAGTCTCAAGTCCGGGGCTTGAGGCTTGAGGCTTGCGGCTTGCGACTATTTGTTGATTTTGATTACCCGGCCGGCTCCGAC
>JANMST010000331.1:0-7415 GCA_031389635.1 Acidimicrobiia bacterium
CGAGTAGTCGTGGTCGGCGGGAATGTAGTGGTGGTAGGCGGAGGAGAAGTCTGTAAGAAAAAGCAGCTCGTGCTGTCCCATATCCACCCGTAACTCTCAGCTATCTCCTTGTCCCCGCCGAAATGGATGCCCGAAAAGAAGATCCCGCGGCTGGACATATCGGAATGGTGTGCGTCGAGTTCGGAGGCCATCCCCCCCGGTGGCAATTGCCGATGCGGCAAGGTGCAGTTCCAGATCAGTGCACCCCGCCCAAGCTGGCTGTGCACCAGCCACAACGAGTAAGAGGCTCGACAAGAGAAGGACGAGCCACGCCGACCCTTTCTGAAATGTGGTCAGGTGAACAGTCAAGCTTGATCACCGTCTCCTAAGTTGCCCCACCACGACCGCAAACGCTCGATCACCCCGGCTCGTCAATCCTCCCTGCACGACAAGCTACTGCCCCGACGTCGTACCCGCTAGGGTTCGAATCGTCCTCCCCACTTTGGCGAAACGGCGGATAGTCGACAATCAAGCGTCGCCGGTTCGCGGATGCCGCCAAGAACCACTCATAGCCTGCAGTTATGCAACGTTCGGCCATCCGCGGCGCTCTCTCTATCAATTGGCCGACGAGGAGAACAAAGGTGGCTATCCACTGCCGCTGTCCCAAATCGACGATCAGCGCCCACAGCCCACAACCGGATGCCGCGGAAGGGTCGGCAGCAGCGTGGTGGACTCCTCAAGGCTCATCGATGGTGGCCGGGACCAACGTCGGACCCGGATTGAGCGACTTCTATGGCCGAAGCCCAAGACTCCAACGGAGGCTGGAGTTGCATCGTGAGTGTCGACGGACTCGAACCGCCGACCTTCCTTGGAGATGAAAGAACGACAACCGCAACGTTGACGATCGCCCAGGACGCCTGCCGCGGACGTAAGAGCTCAGACAACGACAAATGACGAGCGCTACTGGTGGGCGTTGAGGGACTCGAACCCCCGACCACTTCCTTGTAAGGGAAGTAACGCGCGGGCCGCTTAGCAGGGCAAATCGCCAACTCTTCAATTGTGACAGGCGATTTCGGTATTGGGTGGTTGCGAGCATTGATTGTCGTTTCGCAGTGTTTCGCGTCCAAAACGCGTCCTGGGACCAGCCTCTTTGGCCAGGCAGATGGGGTCAAACCCGACCGGTCTCGTAAGCCCAAATTGCCAGCTCCACCCGGTTCCGAGCACCGAGCTTGGTCATCAGACTGGAGAGGTGGGCCTTCACCGTGCTCAGGCTGATGTGGAGCGTCTCGGCGATCTCGGCGTTGGTCAATCCCCGGGCCACGGTGGCCAGGACCTCCTCCTCACGGTCGGTGAGAGGCCATTTCGGCTGGGCCGGCTCAGTCCCCGATCCCACCTGGGCGAATTTCTTCAGCAGGCGAGCGGTCACGTTGGGGGCGATGAGGGCATCGCCGTTGGCTGCGGCGTGTATCGCCTGGACCAGCAATGCGGGCCCGGCGTCCTTGAGCAGAAACCCCCGGGCGCCCGCCTTGAGGGCTCCGTGGACATACTCATCGAGGTCGAAAGTGGTGATGATCACGATGGCCATCGGGTCGGCGACACCGGGCCCGGCGAGAAGACGGGTCGCTTCCAGCCCGTCCAATTCGGGCATGCGAATGTCAAAGAGGCAGACGTCGGGGCGCAGTTCCCGAGCCATCTCCACAGCCTGGCGGCCGTCGACGGCCTGCCCCAGCACATCGATGCCCGGCTGTGCGTCAAGGATCATGGCCAGCCCGGTTCGGACCAACTCCTGGTCGTCGGCGATGACCACGCCGATGCTCATCGAGGCGAGCCGTCCTTGGGCAGCACCGCACTGACTTCCCATCCCCGCTCCGGGCCAGGCCCCATTGCCAAGCTGCCTCCGAGGAGCTTGACCCGCTCGCTCATTCCGATCAGCCCGAACCCTTGCTCCGGGATCGCGGTGTGGCGAGACTCGCCATCGTCACGCACCGTCGCCCGCACGAGTCGGCTGTCGATGGTGACCGTGACCTCGATGGTGGTGGCATGGCGGGCGTGACGGAGGGCGTTGGTGATCGACTCCTGCACCAGCCTGTAGATGGCGGCGTCTACGGCTGGCGCGATCCCGTCGAGGTCTCCGGAGATGGCGACCTTGGTCTCTGGCCCCTCGCCGATATTGCGAGCCAGCCTTTCGATGTCGGCGACACCGGGCATCGGTGACAGCTCCGGCTCCTCCCCGCGGCGCAGCGCTCCCACCATGGAACGCATCTCGGCCAGCGTCTTCGACGCCTCCGCTTCGATCACCTGAAGGGCCTCCACCGGGGCGTTCGGGTTGGTCCGGGCCAGGGTCTGGCCGGCTTGGGCTCGAATGGCAATTGCCGAGACGTGATGGGCCACCGTGTCGTGGAGCTCCCTGGCGAGCTGTTCTCTCTCCTGAAGCACCGCCCGGTCCCGGTCCCGCGCCCGTGCGAACGACCGGTAGCGCACGGTTGCTCCAATCAGGGCAGGGCTCATCGCGAAGACGAACCCGGCGATCGCCTCGCCGATGTCGACGAAGTCGGCGGCGATGCCGGTCCCGAACCCGATCAGGATCCAGGCCAGCCCAATGAGGATCTCTCGTCCCGAACCCCATCGGAACAGCGCGTAGGGGAGGACGAGAATGAACGCCATGGTGTCGAGACCAAAAGTGGCGTCACCGCGGACGAGCGTGACAATGTTCATCACGGTGATCGCGGCGAAGGCGATGGTCACGACGGTCAGGGGATGGGTCCGTCGCCACAGCAGGGTGACGGCGAGGGCCACCGCCAGCGCGATCGCCAGCGGGCGCCACAGCACCGAGCCCTGACGCACCACAGCCTCGACGATGGCCGAGGCAACGAGCCCCGCCACCAGCCACCGGTCCCACCACAGAATGCCCGGGTTGCCCGGAGCTCTCGGCTCCGACCAAAGCGAGCGCAACGCGTTTCTCATCGACTGCTCACGTTAGGGAACGACCATCTCCGGCGAATCGGCCGAAAGTTCGATTTCGGGCCCCCCCGAAGAGAGAGGTCAATTCCGGCCCATCGCCTGATGTGGCAGACGGTTCGGTCCGACACGATCGCATCGAAGAGATCAGTCCGACCGATTGGAGGAACAGATGACAAGCCGTCTCTACCGAATGGGGCGCTTCGCAGCCCGCCGACCCTGGGTGATGATTGCCTCCTGGGTCGCCATCTCGCTGCTGGTGATCGTCGCCGCGGGCGTCTTCGGCCGGGAGCTGGAGGACTCCTGGGAGGTGCCGGGCCTCGACTCCCAGGCAGCGATCGACCTGCTCGCCGCCGCCCAATCGGACTCGGCGGGGCTCACCGCACAAGTCGTGGCGACACCGCTCGATCAGGGCGCCGGGTTCGCCTCAGCGACGGAACGGGCCGCCCTCACCGAGCTGCAATCGGGCCTGGCCGAGTTGCCCAACGTGATCACCGCCGCAGACCCGGTCGTCTCCGCCGACGGCACCGTGGCATTGATCCGCCTTCAGTACCCGGTGCTCGAGGAGCTGAGCGCCACCGATCTGGAGAACCTGAAGGCCTTTGGCGAAGGGGCCCGGGAGGGCTCGCCACTGCAAATAGAGATGGGTGGAGACCTCTTCTCCTCCTTCGAAGAGGCACCCACCGGCGTCGGCGAGCTGATCGGCCTGATCACCGCTGGGGTCATCCTGCTGGCGGCGTTCGGCTCGGTGATCGCCATGGGGCTCCCCATCGGCATGGCCCTGTTCGGGCTGGCCCTGGGAATCACCTCGATGGGGCTGGTCACCTATCTCATCGAGATCCCCAGCTGGGCGCCGGACATGGCCACCATGATCGGGCTCGGTGTCGGCATCGACTACGCCCTGTTCCTCTTGACCCGGCATCGCGAGTTCTTGGCCGAAGGACTTGGGGTCGTCGAGTCGGCGGGACGTGCCGTTGCGACAGCGGGCAAGGCAGTGATCTTCGCTGGCGGGACGGTGGTCATCGCCATCCTCGGATTGGCGGTGGCGGGTCTTCCCTTCATGACCGCCGCCGGGATCGCCACCTCGGTGGTGGTGGGGGTCATGGTGGTGGCCTCGGTGACCCTGCTCCCCGCCTTCCTCGGCTTGGCCGGAGAGCGCCTCAACCAATCGCGGTTCCGCCGTCGCGCCGCCGGCGAGATGGGTCGGGGCTGGACCCGTTGGGGCGAGCATGTCTCCCGGAACGCCTGGCCATATGCCATCGGGGTGACGCTGGCCCTGATCGCCCTGACCGCCCCGGTGCTCAGTCTCAGGTTGGGGTTCCCCGATGAGGGTACTTACCCGGAGACCCGTACCGAGCGTCGTGCCTACGACCTGGTCGCCCAGGGATTCGGCCCCGGGATCAATGGGCCCCTGCTCGTCGCCGTCGATCTCGCTGATGACGCCTCGGTGGTGGAGCCCCTCATGATGGCCATCGCCGCCGATCACGGCGTGGCTGCGGTGACACCGCCTGACGTCGACAGCGACGCCGGCGTTGCCACCCTGGTGGTCTTCCCGACCACCGCACCCCAAGACCGGGCCACCGTGGAGACGATCGAACGGCTGCGTAGCGAGGTGTTCCCAACCGTGCTCGAGGCGAGCCCGGCCTCGGCCCACATCGGCGGGGGAACGGCGGCGTTCAGCGACATGAGCAACCAGGTACAGGACCGGCTGCCACTCTTCATCGGCGCGGTGATCCTGTTGTCCTTTCTGCTCCTGGTCGTCCTCTTTCGGTCCATCCTGGTGCCGCTCAAGGCGGCGGTCCTCAACCTGTTGAGCATCGGCGCCGCCTACGGCGTGCTGGTGGTGGTGTTCCAGTGGGGCTGGGGCAAGGAGCTGATCGGACTTGAGACGACAGTGCCCATCATTTCCTTCCTACCCATGTTCATGTTCGCCGTCCTCTTCGGGCTGTCGATGGACTACGAAGTGTTCCTCCTCTCCCGTATCCGTGAGGAGTATCTGGCCACCGGTGACAACCGCCTCTCGGTGATCCGGGGCATCTCCAGCACCGCCCGAGTCATCACCTCGGCGGCGCTGATCATGATCTCGGTGTTCCTCGGCTTCGTGCTCGGCGACGACCCGGTGATCAAGATGATGGGTCTCGGTCTGGCCACCGCCATCTTCATCGACGCCACCGTGATCCGCATGGTGCTGGTCCCGGCGACGATGAAGCTGATGGGCGACGCCAACTGGTGGCTGCCGGGATGGCTCGACCGCATCCTCCCCACCATCGACCTCGACGGGGTGGTGAGGGAGACCGAAGACACCGAGGAGAGAGAGTCGGCTGCCGTCTCCTGACCGAATCCGTGGAACGCGGACGGGCTTGTCTCAATCGAGGCAGGCCTATCCGCGTCGCTGCCGTTGATGCCCCGCTCACCGCTTGAGAAGATGCTCTATGACTCTGTCTTTCGGTTCCGTACCCGGGCCCTAGAAAGAGTTGCTGAATCCTCGGTGAAGCCTGGGTTCGTCGTAGCAACGAGACAGGAGATTGCGTTTCATGAATGTCAAACGGACTGTTCTGATCGCAGGAGCAACCGGGACGATTGGGCGAGCCTCGGCGGTGGCGTTGGCGAGTCGGGGCGCCTCGACCTTGCTTTTGGCGCGTAGTGCTGAGAAATTGACCGACACGGAGCTGGCCGCTCGGCAGGCGGTTTCTGATGTCACGCCCGATTCATCCGAAGCTGATGTCACCAGCCAACTGATCGACTTTCCGACATGGGTTCGGTGCGGGCGGCCGCTGCAGAGATCTTGTCCCGCTTCCGGGTCTCGACGGTCTTGTTCTGTCCGTCGGTGCCAACATCCAGAACGGACCCACCCTGCTTCCGAGCGGACATGAGGCCATGTTCGCGACCAACGTGATGGGCCTATTCCTATTCACCGAGCTGTTGACAGAAAGATTGCAGCAGTCCAACGCCATCGTGGTGCACGTGATCGCTCCTTTCCACGAAGACATCGACACAAGACAGGACGCGCTTTCAATAGAGCCAAGACGTGCAACTGGGCCATCGCAGGCGAACTGGGGCGCCGCAACGACGGCAGCATCACCACAGTCGCATTCGATCCGACCTCTGTGATCGACAAGTCGGATCCCACGCTGTCGAGCAGGTGGCCACCAGGATTCGTGGGCCTTTTCTGGAAACTGCTGACACTCTTGATGGCGAAACCGCCCTCTTTAGCCGGGGAAGCCATCGCAAACCTGGTCCTCTCCGATCGCGATCGTCCGGCCATGAACGGTGCGCTGTTCCAGTTGGAAAAGCGTATGGCCAGCCGGAACAAGGCCATGACCGACGAGGAGCTCGGTAAAAGGCTCTGGGATGAATTGGCGAGGCGAACACAGCTCGATGCCTGAACAGCGCCGCACAGCACAAATCGCGTCCTATGCGCGTCCAAGGCGTTGTCGTCCGGGATACCAAGAACTGAAAGCCCAGCAGTAGCGAGGCTTCCGTTGTGACCGTTGACGGACTCGAACCGTCGACCTCTTCCTTGATCAGGAACGGGCAACATCAATCGGAAGGCATTTGCGCGCTCGGAACTCAGACGCGGACCGAAGTCAAGGAACTCACAGCCTGAAGCTCGGAAACCCAATAGCGACGGGCATCTTCCTTGTGGGCGTTGACGGGCTTGAACCGCCGACCTCTTCCTTGTAAGGGAATGGAAGCCCTCCTCCCTACCAGGGCAAATGTCCGAAACCTCAATAACTTCAAGCCTTTTGACCCTCCAAGGTTGCGCGATTCTGGTGATCGTTTCGTACTCTTGCGCGGACCAAACGCGGACCAAGATCTGGGTCTGAGCGGCTGCGCCGACACGGATCCACAGTCAGGCATCCAGAGCGCCAATGTCCGCCATTGAATCTCGGATCTTGTACAGGTGATTTGGCCAATCTCCACGTTGGGTAGGGGCGTTATGCCTCTGCGATACTCCCGCCGGAGAGTTCTGCTAGGGCCGACCAAAAGAGGGGCTGTATGAACAACGCGCGTATCGCGGCCGTGCTGACCTGGGCCTATTCCGCAGGCTTCGGGCTCCCGACTATCCCGGTGGCCATGTTCCTTCTCCGGCAAGGAAGGTTGCCTGTCTTCGCTGGCCTCTTTGAAACCTATGGAGGCCCTTGGTCTGCGCGGCTCCAGCAACGCACTTTCAAGATGCTGCTGATGGCCTTCCTTGCAGTCACACTGGTCGCGGCTTGGGCCGCCTGGCTGTTATGGAAAGGTTCGAAGAAGGCCGGTGCTGTGCTCGCGCTGGTCTTACTCCCCGTCGAGGCTGTCTTCTGGGTGGGCTTTGCACTGCCGATCCCATGGCTGATCGGCGTGGCCAGAGTCGCCTACCTAGTGGTGCGTCGCGGATTTGACTGAAGCGAGCGCGGCCCTGCCACGTCGCACTTTGGTGATGATTTCATCTGCGGACTTCTTCCAGATGAAGGGCTTGGGGTTGTTGTTGCAATGCT
>JANMST010000353.1:0-9643 GCA_031389635.1 Acidimicrobiia bacterium
GACAAGTCCAGGCCGCACAATCGAAGACGTTCGAGCTGCAGTCATCTCGTTCCGAACTAAACAATCGATTGATCCTCGCATGGCAAGCAGAGCACGATCTGCGATTCAACGCTGGCCGATATCGGGGCACCTTGGAGGAAGTAGGTCTGGCAATCCAGGCTGACCGGATGATCTATGGCTGGATGACCGATCGTCCCACCTCCTCTGACCTGGGCATCGGCGATGAGGATCTATTGCGTATTCAAGATCTTGCTACGCCTGAAGTGTCGGCAGCGGCAGTTCGTGACGATGACCTCCCGAACCCTGACGCGTGGCCCGGCACTCTTCATGCGAACGTCGTTGCGAAGAAGATTCGCGACTCTTCGACGACAATCGAAGCTCTTGACCGTTTTTCGAGCCGTGAGATTGTCTCAACTCTTCCAAAGTCACCTGTAGAAGCCGAATCGGTTGCAGAAACATTGGAAGCCGCATGCACGGATTTGGAGTCGCTCTACCGCCTCCTACCGACATGGGGCCATTCTGTCCTTGCCGATGTCCGATCTGGTCACCTCGATATTTGGCAGGGAACGCTGGAGCGGACCGGTCAATGGCTCGGAATCATCTCGGTTGCGATCGCAAAGCTCGGAACGCGATCGGTATTAGCGCCAACGGGCCGTTCGCTGCCAGCGGTCCGGGGAGCGGCACGGGTCGTTGCAGCCGAAACCTCTGATGGCCGCAAGATCCCGAAACTCCTCAAGAATGCGGTGCTCAAGGAGGCCCTGGCGAACATCGAAGGTGTCCTGATCGAGGGGTCTCGAGTGGATACGCACGAGGAGGCACAGGCGGTTGAGGCCTGGGCCGACGCAGTTCTGGCCTGCGAAAGCTTGGACCACGAATGGTCGACACATGTAGCTGCCCTCTCCGACTCAACGCTGCCGAGGGCCTTGGATAGGGCGCGCGAATTGCACCAGCAACTCTCGTTGGTGCTCTACCGGATCAACAAGATTCAATCCACCCTCAGCCTCGTCGATGACGCCGGAGTAGTCCTGCGGGAACGGTGGTCTACCGACGAAATGTTGTCGGACCTGGGAGCCGCTCGGCACCACGCGCAAGTCCTCAATCGCGGCGCAATGGCTCGCGATCTAACGGCGAAAGGTGAGTCGACGTCGATTGACCATCCTCTCGGGCGAGCCCTGGCGGAGGGCCTTCGAACAATCGCCGAATCTGGAAACCCAGACCATTATGAAGCTGCGTACTTGCGTCTGCAGGCAAATCATCGGCTGCGCTCCACCGCGATGAGCGCGCGTCAAGCGTTGTCGGTGCTTCGCTCTGTGTTGCCCGAATTCGCTGACACTTACCTAACCAACCCTGCCCAGTTCTTCTCGAGACTGGCTCAGATTCGAGACGCGGCCGTTTGGGCATTCGCAGTCGGCCTTTTGGAATCGACTGAGTCTCGGCAGGACATCTTGTCTGAGCTGGATCTAAACGAACAGGAGTCACAGAGAACTCGACGAGCCCTCGTAGCGGCCATGGCATGGCAACGAATCCACACCCGCCTCAAGACGAATCAGCTCCTCGGCCAAGCCTTGCGCGACTATTCGGCCGCCCAAAGGCGCGTACCCAAGACTCGAACGGCCAAGAGCTACCTACCCAATCTTCGGGCAGCTCAAGCAGCATTGGAACGTTGCGCACAAGCCGTTCCGGTGTGGGTGATGGCTGTTGATCAAGTCGCAGAGCTTTTCGGAAATGAAGCTCGCACCGGCCGACCATTCGACGTCGTCATCATGGACGAGGCTTCGCAATCACCGATTACGTCTGCATTCATCATGCAGCTGGCCGACTCGGTCGCGATCGTGGGCGACCCCCATCAGACGAAGCCGCCGACGTTCACTCTCTACACACACCTGCAGGCTGCCCGGAATCAGATCTCAGATCGGATAGTTCGAGACCGTTTGGATCCAACCGCCTCGCTTTGGGACATTGCCGCCACAACCGTAGACAGAATCCCTCTCACTGAACATTTCCGGTGTCCCCCCGAAGTGATCGGATGGGCCAAACAGAAGATCTACCAGGAGCTGGCAGACGTCAAGCTGGAGGTCTTGACCGGTACCGATCCACAACGACCAAAACCGATTCTTACCCGGTTCGTCGCCACCGGCTTCGGGACCGAAGAAAACGTCAACGAGGCCGATGCTCTCGTCACCGACCTCGAAGCGGTGCTCGCAACTCCGCCAGTCTGGCTTCGAGATATCGGCGTCGTCGCAAGGGGATCCGGACAACCATCCGTCCTACAGCGAAAGATCTACGAACGCATCCCTGAGGGGCTGATCGAGAAGTACAACCTTCGAGTCGGGAGTCCATCTCAGTTTCAAGGGGCCCAGCGAGATCTCATCTACCTCTCCATGGCCGACGGGTCCCCTGAGGACGGCACCCATCGAATGCTTGACTTCACATCTCCAACGGTCAATCAGATGAACGTCGCGGTGTCTCGGGCCAGAAGACAATTGCGCGTGTTCCACTCCGCCGCAGTTGCGGCGTATAAGCCTGGCGACGTCCGGCATTCCTTCTTGTCTCACGCAACAAGCGAGGATCAACGTTGGGATGCCAGAAAAGCGCCTGGCGTGCCAGGTCGAGTTGTGGAGGACGTCCTCGTTAGGCCATTCGACTCTCGGTCCGAGCAACGGCTCTTCAACCAACTGGTCGACCGAGGATTCTCGGTGAGAGCGCAAGTCACAGCCCCAATCGGCGGCGGTCGCTACCGGCTCGACTTCGTCATCGATGGCGCCGTCGGCCACGTCGCCCTCGAGTATGACGGACCTCACCATGACACTCCGGACCAGTACCTCTACGACCGCCAGAGGCAGATCGACCTAGAGAGGTGCGGATGGCGAATGCTCCGAGTTCATCACAGCCGCTTCATGTCAGATCGTGAAGCTTGTATGACGGAACTGGTTGAGAACCTTCGGCAACTCGGAATCACACCGCTCGTCGAGTGGCAAGGTGGCAAACCAGAAGACGGGGGACCCTCTGAGCCCCAGGAAGCCTCGCCATTGGATTTGCCTCCGGACCCTGACCTGCCACCTGGTGCGTCTGCGGAACCTGGAGAGCCTGAGCCTGAACAGGCGCCCGAGCACACCGAGTTACCGTACCGTTCCGATCCGGCCAATCAAGAACCTGCCGAAGGCGCCGTCGAGGAGCCCGATGACGACTTAAGCAATCAAGAGGCTGAGCCATTTCATCGTGTGGGCAACATCGCCGGAGGTAAGAGCTTCGCTCACGCAGCCCAGTCGGCACCCGACCAGGAAGCCAATCCCCCGGCCGGAGACCTTTCTCCCTATCAATCTTTCACGGGGCAGGTCGTTGCTCCCGACCAGGCGAGCCGTCAAGAGCTACTTGATGGCCTCTTGGCGATCATTCAGGCTGAAGGCCCGGTCCTTGGCCAGAGGTTGATTCAGGTCTACAACCGGGCCTCCGGTGGCCAACGGGCTGGTCGGAATGTTCGGAGTGCGATCAACAAGGGAATCGCTATCGCGCTTCGTCGAGGATTGATCGTCCAGGACAACGCCTTCCACCAGCCCGGTTACGCGGAATCGGCTTTTCGCCTCGAAGCTCAACCGCGAGTTTTCGAGAGGGAGCTCGGGGATCGAGCAATTCACGAAGTGCCTCCGGAGGAACTTGCAGCCCGTCTCAGCTCGTACCGGTCCCGTGGTCAGAGTCGTCTTGAGTGCTTCCGATCGGTTCTTGACGAGTATCGACTCGTCCGACTGACCGGGCCAACCCGGGTCACACTGGAAACTGCTTGGACGCTTATTGAGCCTGGATATATCACGAGGTCCGACGATTCAGCCAATGACAACGAGAACCCCGATGAGTGGGCATGATCCTCGTATGGGCGCTCGGCGGCCCCGTGTTCATCCGAGTGCCCGACGGACCTTAAAGAGGAAGGTCTCGACGAGGAGGACTCGAAAGGCTCTGTACAAGGCTCAGACGGACACCAGACGGACAGTCACCTGGAAAAGAGGGATCGGGCTCGAACGCCGAACCGCAAAAATCCCATATTTCGTAAGGGATTTCGGGTGGTGGAGGTGAGGAGATTTGAACTCCTGGCTTCTTCCGTGCGAGGGAAGCGCTCTGCCGGGCTGAGCTACACCCCCAAAGGGGGACGCAATGGTAGAGACCCCACGCGCCACCACAATCTCCAACAGCTCATGGACCCGAGTCGGCAGGGCTCTGGCCTCCTAAGGAGCCTTGGTCGGTTCAAGGAGGACGAAGAAAGCCACTCGTTGCCATCGGCCCCACCACCACTTCACGTGCGCCTTCCCCAAGTAGGTGCCGTCCCCCACTTGCACCAACTCATCCAACACCCGGCGGATCGTCACACGTGGATTCTCCGGGAGGTCGTAGTCGATCTTGAGAACCTGCCGGTCTTCGTCCTCACGGCCAGCCGCGACGTACGTGCGGAAGGCAAATGCCCGGTAGGTCTCGTTGCCATCCCCCCGAAACCCGCGATAGCCCGGGCTGAACAGCCGGGCGAGAGGCAGTGACCGGCGGGTGAAGATGTTGTCGCCGCGCGAATTCGCCGCATCGAATGTCTTGCCCTGCCACGGCATGTGAGCTGCCAACAAGGCGTCGAGCAACTGGGATACGCCCGGAGCTACTTCGAGCCGGATCAACTCACCGGAGGTGCGGCCATCCAGCGGAGGATCAGGGGGCAACCCACTCCGGAAGAGATCGTTCAACACCAACGGATCTGATGATCGAAGGCCACTGATCCCGATGTCCGTCATTGGCTTCTACGGTTCCTCGATGGTTCTCTCCGCCAATTCTGAGCGGAGCCGTTCCTGGATCACGGTGGTGGTGAGATCAGCCCGCGACCGCTCGACCAGAGAACGGGAGACATCGGTGGTCCGCCTCAGACCGCCGGTCATGCCATCGGGGTAGTCGAGTTCGGCGAGCAGATCGACAATCTGATCCATCTCGACCAAGCACTCCTGGGCGGTCCCGAGGTCACCATCTCGAAGCCGGTCCAGCATCCGCCGGCGCAACTCCCCTACCGCTTCCCCGAGACCGTGCAGGTACGCGACCGGATGTATCTCGAGGGCCGACGGAGTAGGAAGAGGGCGACCCCGGAAGAGAGCCGTGCAAACCGCCGCCTCGGCGTACTCCTTGGCGGCGTCGTGAACGAAGCCGGCGTGAAGGATGTCGGGATGATCGCCGAGCACCCATTGCACCTCGTGCAAGGTCGACCCGGCTTTGGCGACCAACTCGTCGGCCGTTTCCCATTGCCCGCGATGCAGGGATCGGATGGCGTTGGCCGAAGCCCTGATGACTTCTCGACTCTTCACGTACCCGACCTCGCGAGCCGAGAACTTCGCGTCGAGTTCGACGCGGATCGGTTGGGTCAGCTGGTCGAGCTCGAGAGGGTCCACGCCGATCGATCAGCGGTTGGCGATGACCTTGACCGGGAATTCCTCCCACACGGTCTCGCCGTCCGAGAAGTAGCGATTGGCGACACGCTGGGCATGCCGTTGCCGGAGTTGGGCCAGCATCGCCAGATACCAGGCAAAGCAGGCGTCGATCCCGAGGTGGAGCAACAACCAGTTGAGCGAGCCCTCTCGCCAGGCCAGAAACGCCGATGCCGCAGCAAGAATCACAAAGACGATCGTCGCCCGCCGCCTCCGGATCCTGACCAGGTCGCGAGCCGAGGCGACTCGGGCGTCATAGGAGTGCCTCTGGATGTCGGCCATCTTCCGGGTGACGCGGTCGAACTCCTCGGTGGAGTTGATTGGAGTCGTCCTTCGCTCACCAAAAATGCCGGGCAGTAAATAGAGCCCCCACACCGCGGCTATCACGAGTCCGGCAACAATTATTGGTGTCAGCATGTCATATACGAAAGGCCCTCTGCCCCGCGGGAGGGTAGCGAGACACTGAGCGGTAAACAACCACTGTCAGCGTTCCCAGGTCCCTGAGTGTCCACCGCTCTTGCGAATCAGCTGGATCGGCCCGATTACCGCCCCGCGGTCCAGGCCCTTGACCATGTCATAAAGCGTCAGTGCGGCAACCGAGACCGCGGTCAAAGCCTCCATTTCCACTCCGGTCCGGGCGGTGGTGACAACCGAAGCGGTGATCCGGGCTCCGTCGTCGGTCGACTCGACATCGACCCTGATCGCGTCGATCGGCAGCGGATGGCACAGAGGGATCAACTCGGACGTTCGCTTGGCGCCGGTGATGCCGGCCAGCCTCACCGCGGCCAGTGCGTCGCCTTTGGGAAGGTTGCCCGAGAAGAGGGCGTCGCGCGCCGAGCTCGCAAGAGTCACGCCGGCCGTTGCGACCGCCTCACGGGTCGTGACCTCCTTGGAGGAGATGTCGACCATGTGGACGTCGCCCGACGCAGTCAGATGCGTGAACGGCTGCTCATCGCTCATAAAGCGTCCTCTCCTCGGGCCATCGAAACATCTCCAGCATGACCGGCTCCCCGGCCTCGACCTCTCCTACTCCCTCCGGCACGACCGCGAATGCGTCGCCGGCAATGACCGCCGACAGCACATTGGAAGACTGGCCACCGGATGGTTCGCTCCAACGTACCTCGCCCTCGGTTGTGGTGCGGACTCGAACGAAGACCGTCTTCTCGGGATCGGTCGCGAGTCTCACTCTGGTTCGACCTTGCACGCGCGGTCGGAAGAGGCTTCGAGCTCCCATCATCTTCAAGAGGCCAGGGCGCACGAACTGCTCGAAGGCAACGAACGATGACACCGGATTCCCGGGCAGGCCGAACAGCGGCTTACCGCCGATCTTGCCGAAGGCAAATGGTTTGGCCGGCTGCATTGCCACCTGCCAAAACTCGATGTTGCCGAGCTCTCCGAGGACTTGTTTGACGAGGTCGTACTCACCCATCGAAACCCCACCCGAGGTGACGATCACATCTGCTTCCTCCACCCCGCGCGCGATCGCGGTACGAAGGAGCGCGGCCTCGTCCGGTATCCGCCCGAGATCAACTACTTCCACCCCGAGCTCGGTGAGCATGGCCGCGAGCATGGGCCGGTTGGAGTCGCGAATTTGACCGGGTCCCAGCGCCGGTCCGTCGACCGGCACGAGCTCATCGCCGGTTGAGGCCAGGGCGACCCGGGGCCGGCGATGGACCGCCACCTGGGCGATCCCGAGGTTGGCGAGGACCCCAATGTGTGCGGGGGTCAGTCGGATCCCGGTGGTGATCACCTCGGTTCCGGCCTCGACGTCACCGCCGGCGGACCGCACCGAGGTTCCCCTCGGGACACCGACCTTGATCGTCACAATTTCGCCGGACTGGCTGGTGTCCTCGACCCGAACCACGGCGTCCGCACCTTCGGGAATAGGGGCGCCAGTCATGATCTTGATGGCGGTTCCTACAACGACACGCTGCGTAGCCACCCGACCGGCCGGGACATCTTCGAGGACTGTCAGATCCACCGGGGCCGAGTCGACATCCTCCGCCCGAACGGCGAAGCCGTCCATGGCCGAGTTGGTGAACGGCGGAACCGAGTGGGGGGCAACGATTGGATTGGCCGGCACCAGTCCGAGCGCGTCTCCGATCGCAACCAGGGCGGCGGGGAGCGTGTTCAAGGCGCCCAGGACCTCGGCCTGGGCGATATTCAAGGGACGCATCAGAAGATCTCTGGGAAAAGATCCCGACCGAGAACTGTCGTGGCCTCAACAAGGCCCTTAGGAGTGCCAACGTCGAGCAGGTCATCGTTGGCGATGTAGCCCCTCACGCGGCCGCGCTTGGCCAACTGGTCTATGGCGTCGGTGAGTTGGATTTCACCGCCGTGTCCGGGTGTGAGATCGGCCAGGATTTCGAAGATCTCGTGGGTGAACACGTAGCGCCCGATCAGGCCCAGGTTCGAAGGCGCCCGATCCGGGCCGGGCTTTTCGATCGCCCCGATGACGGCGAGGACGCCGTCGACTTCCTCGCCGCCGGGAACGATGACCCCGTAGCGGGAGAGCATCTCGGTCGACAGCCTTCGCAGACAGACCGCCGATTCCCCGGCGGCGGCTTCTGCCAGGGAGGGCAGAACGTCATCGTGGGGTCGGACGATGTTGTCGGCCAGCAGGCAGAAAAAGCTCCGGTCGCGCACGGCCTCGGCAGCTTGGAGAACGGCGTGACCAAGGCCAAGCGGCTCTTCCTGAACCACCATCCTGATCTTTACGTCCTCCAAGCCCGGGAGGCGTCCTTCAACGAGAAAGTGCTGTTGGATCAGGTGGCCGGCGTCGAGATCGACCACGATGAGAACCTCGCTGGCCCCGGCCCGCCCCGCCTCTTCGACCACGTATTGAATGGCGGGGCGGTCGATCACCGTAAGGAGGCCCTTGGGCACGACCCGGGTGGCGGGCCGCATACGGGTACCTCTACCGGCGGCCGGAACGACAGCAACTGAAACGGTCACGAAATCACCCTCTGCTCAGCGCGCCGGAATATCCGGGATATGTTCCCACGGTGCCGGTAGGTGACAAGGGCCAACATCGCGACAAGGACCCCGAAAGCCGGCCATCGCACTCCCTGCCAGTACGCCAGCGGCAATGTGAGCACTACGACCACTAGCGATGCCACCGAAGCAACCTTGCCCACCTTGGCGACCAGGGCCCAGATCACGGTCAGAATTAGGGCGACCAGGGGGACGCAGAACGCAAGCACACCGCCGCCGGTGGCGACCCCTTTACCGCCCTTGAAGCCGTGATACACCGGATAGCAATGCCCCACCACCGCCGCCAAACCGGCAGCGAACGCCCAGGCGCTGAGAGGATCGGCGTCGGCGATCAGGAACGCCCCGACTGCAGCCGCAATAACACCCTTGATGGTGTCACCGATGAAAACCATGATCGCCGGGACCCTTCCCAGGGTCCGCATCACGTTGGAGGTGCCGGGATTGCCACTGCCCACCTCGTGGATATCGACCCCATGCATCCGGGCCACAACGACCGCGAAGTCCACGCTTCCGATGAGGTAGGCGACGACCAGGGCGCCCACGACGACTGCCGGATTCACCAGACGGAGTCTAGAGGTGGGCCGGTTCCTCCCCGCAGGCACGGAATTGCCGGAAGGCGCCCGGCGTTAGAATGACAACAGTCCCTCTAGCCCCCTGGTAGATCGCGCTATGCCCACCTACGAGTACCGCTGCGAGAAGTGCGGTGAGCAATTCGAAGTCTTTCAGTCGTTCTCCGATCGCGCCCTGCGTCGCCACCCCGATTGTGGAGGCCCACTCGAGAAGGTCCTGCACCCCCGCGGAATCGTCTTCAAGGGATCCGGGTTCTACGTGACCGATTCCCGGGCCAAGAGCTCGAGCTCCTCCGACTCGGGAGGATCGAACGGATCGGCGTCAGAGAAGGCCTCATCCGGCTCCCAGTCAAATGAGAAATCCGGGTCAGGTGAGAAATCCGGGTCGGGCGAGAAATCCGGGTCCGGCGGCAAGTCGGAATCGAGCAGCAAGTCCGGCGGCAAGTCGGACAGGTCGCAATCGGGCAACAAGTCCTCGGGCGACAAGTCCTCGGGCAACAGGTCCTCGGGCAACAGGTCCTCGGGCGATAGGCCTTCGGGCGATAGGCCTTCCACCTCGTCCTCCAGCCGGGACTGAGCCTCGACACTCTTCCAAGCGAAGAGGAGGTCCTATACGGTCGCCAGGTGTACTGGCTG
>JANMST010000394.1:0-1883 GCA_031389635.1 Acidimicrobiia bacterium
GAGCCGTTCGATGTAGACCACTTGTCTCCCGTCGAGCACCGCTACCTGAACGGTCTCTCCCGTTCGGTTACGGAGCACGGTCATCGGGGGAAGCAAGGCGTCCGAAAGGTCGTAGCCAGGAGCGACGGCGGCGGCCAGATCGAAGATCGCCAGGCCCAAGCGATACTTGCCGGTGGCATCGTCCTGTTCGATGAGGTGCTCCGACTCGAGGGTGGTGAGCAGCCGGTGGACCGTGGAGGTCGAGAGCTCGAGGTATCGGGCGAGTTCGGAGACTCCGTACAGGCGGTGGTTCGAGGTGAAGGCTTTCAACACTCTGGCCGCGTTTCGCACCGAAGAGAGTTCACCCCGCTCACCCATGGCGATCCTTCCGCACCGCCGCCAGCAGAGCTTTGCGGATCTCTTCGGGGTCGGGGGTGGTCTGGCTTGTGTAGCGACCGATCGTTTCGTCCCAGGGGACGATCTCTCGGGCGAGAAGAGCCTGAGCACGAACAAGTCCCGCTCGGGCGGCGCCTTCCATCTCATCGACCAGCGCCTCCCTTCCGCGGGCAGCGGCCCTGATCGACTCGAAGTCCCGGGCATCGGCCACATGGGCGTTGGCCAATCCGGACCCGGCATGACCGGCGTGGTGGGCTGTGAGCTGACTGCCCGGTTGGACAATCAGGTGGTAGACGTGGGTGCTCAGTCCCAACGCACGCCGCACCAGATCGGGAGCCGGGGCCTGGGACTCGTCGATGATGCCCAGGGTCGGGAGAATGATGGGGTCGAAGAAGCGAAGGCTCCAGGCGAGGCCATCGGCCGTATCGGCTATCTCCACCTCCTGACCCTGGGGGACGGCGAGTGCTTCACGGGTCGCGATGACGTGAAGGTTGCGTGCAGCCGCTGCAACCACCGTAAAGGGGCCCGCCAGGAGCAGCATCCGGGCCTGCACTGCCGGGGGCTGGGTCTTGGCCTGGGTGGCGTAGGCCTGATGGACGGTGCGAACGTAGTCGCCAACCAGCTGACGCATCTCCTCGGGTTTGGGCGTCTGCTCCGCCCGGGCCTGCTCGGCTGGGGTCATGGGCGAAACGTACTCCTGGTTTCCCACCCGTGGGACGGTGATTCCGCTATGCGGAAGACTCGCTCGACCGAACCCTGCCGGAGTCCCGGGGTTGACGACGGGGGAACGCAGCCATTCGGTCAAATCGCGACACCAGCCCCGGGGCCATCGTCGCGACTTAATTGCATTCCGCAGAGAGGGACACCGCTGCTCTGGGCGGGAAGGGTCTGATAGCTTCCGACGCCATGGGAATCTTGCGACTCAGCCATGTCGACATCAAAGTCCCGGACCTCGATTTGGCGGCCGCCTACTACTCACAGGTCTTGGGCCTCGACATCACGGAGCGCACCGACGATCGTCTCTTCTTCAAATGCTGGGACGAGGAGGACCACCATTCGCTGGCCGTTCGGTACGACCCCCGGGTCGGCCTCGATCGTTTCTCGTTCAAAGTCGATTCGGAGGACGATCTCGACAACTTGGAGAGCAAGGTCGAGACCTATGGCTTTGCCGTTCATCGGGTTTCGAAGGGTGAGGAGGTGGGCCAGGGTGAGTCGATCCGTTTTGAGACGCCATCCGGTCACGAGATGGAACTTGTCCACGACGTGGAAAAGGTCGGTGGCCGGATCGGCAAGCTCAACCCCCGGTTCGAGCCGGAGGCGTTCACAGGCATCGCCCCGCCGCGGATCGATCATCTCCTGATCAACGCCGAGGAGGTTGGAGAGGCGGCCAAGTTCTATATGGAAGTCCTCGGCTTTCGGTTGACCGAACAGCTCATCGGCGGAAACGGCCACCCTATTGGAGTGTGGATGGAGCGGTCACACAGTCCCCACGACCTGGCGGTGGTGAA
>JANMST010000418.1:0-2932 GCA_031389635.1 Acidimicrobiia bacterium
GCCGACGGTATTCGCGCTTGAAGCGCACCTCGACTCTCTGTCGTAACGCCGCCAGGGCGGCCTCCCGGAGCACCCCGGAGAGATCGGCCATCGACATGCCTTCGGTGACGTCCGCCAGCTTCTGCTTGTCGACCTCGGGAGCAAAAGGGACATCCGACAGGTCGATCAATGCCCGGCGGGCCTTGGGATCCGGAAGGCCCAGCTCGATCTGCGTTTCGAATCTCCCTGCTCGGAGCAGGGCAGGGTCGATGAGGTCGGCCCGGTTGGTCGCCCCGATCACTGCCACGTTCCCTCGATCGGTGATGCCGTCCATCTCGGTCAGAAGCGCTGCCACCACGGAGTCGGTGACGTTTGTGGTGGAGCGACCCCGGACAGGCGCCAGGGCGTCGATCTCATCAAAGAAGATGATCGACGGAGCGGCCGCCCTCGCCCGGGCGAACACCTCCCGGACGCCGCGCTCCGACTCGCCGACGTACTTGTCCAACAATTCGGCGCCCTTCACAGGAAAGAAGGCTGCGCCGGCTTCGTGGGCCAGGGCACGGATGACGAAGGTCTTGCCGGTTCCGGGAGGCCCGTAGAGAAGGATGCCGCGCGGTGGGTCGATCCCCATCGACTTGAAGCGATCAGGTTCGGTGACCGGCCACACCACGGCTTCGATCAAACGCTGCTTCACCTCGTCGAGGTTGGCGACCTTGTCGAAGCCGTAGTTGGGCATCTCCCCGAGGGAGATCGAGCCCAGCGACGGCGTCGTCTCCTTCACCGCTTCCATGATGTCTTCTGTGCTCAGCTTTCCCGGATGGCCCGAACGGACCGATCGGGCCAGACGCGTCGAAGCATGGATGACCGAGGCAACCACGTCGGCGCCGCTGAATCCCGCCGATCGCGCCGCCAGAAGGTCGTGGTCGATGTCTTCGGTGGGGACCCGAGTGAGGGCGGCTTGGAAGAGAAGCCGTCGACGGTTCAGGTCCGGCGGTGGAATCGAGAGCGATCGAGGGAGCAGCGGGCTTTGGGCGAGGGCCGGGTCGAGGTTGGAGCGGGACGTGACTCCGAGGACGCACGCCAGGCCGATCTTCTCGGCGACGGCATCGAGGAACCAGCGGAGCACCGCGCCTACCTGGGTCTTGAAGGGTGCGAGCCCTTCCTCTCCGGCGACGGCTTCGAGCCGATCAACGAAGATGACGGTTGGTCCGCTGCTCGCCTTCACCGCCGCCTCCAGCAGATCGAGCAGACGGTCCGGCTTGAAAACTTGATCGACCAATACCTCGTGGACCCGGGCACCGGACTCGTCCGCCGAGGCTGCGACCAGTTCGGACTTCCCGCAGCCATGAGGGCCTTCCAGCAGCACACCGGCCACCCTGGGAAGCCCCCAGGTGGCCGGGAGGTTCTCAGGAGAAGTCAGAAGCGACAGCCAACCTGTGAGCAAGTCCTTCTCCGCGTCGAGTCCGGCGAGGAGAGCCTGGGCGGTAGTCGGCCCCGGTGGTACATTCGGTTCGGATCGCGACGTCTCAGGCTTGAGGCTTGAGGCTTGAGGCTTGAGGCTCGAAGTCGACTCTTCGGTCATCGAGACGAATCTGGTGCCGGCTCCGATCAGGCCGGCGCCGGCGGGGTCGACCTGCTTGATGGTGAAGCTGAAAGGCTCCGGGCGAGAAAGATAGGAGCCGGCAACATCGACCCGGTCGCCATTCGACATCGGGCGGCCCTGGAGGCCGCGGACGAGCAGCTTGGGGTCGACTTCCAGCTTCTCAACGTCGATCACCACTACTTCGGCGGGTCCGAGGACGGCCCGCACCGCATCGATCGATTGGCCCTCGCTCGTCCGGGCGTTGGCCAGGGTGATGGGGCCGAGTTCGAGGGCGGTCGATTCTGAGGTGTCGCCTCCCTGCACGAGGAAGTGGGTCCGCCCTACCTTGAGAACACCTCCGAAGGGCAGGCCCAGGGCCTTGAGAATCGTGGTGTCGGCGCGGGCGACAGGGTCTGTGCCCTTCCTCACCACGAATCTCATTTCCGATCACCTCACTCAGGCTCTTTCGAGCGATGGTAGGGGAGGTCAGGCGGCCCGAAGATGTGGGATCGGCGCCGACGGCAAGGTCAAAGGGCTGGTGGAGTCGAGCACTTTGACATCGCCAGAAGTCATCCATCGCCAGATCAGATGGGCTTCTTCTGCAACAGCAACCGAAGGTGGGACCGGGCTTGGAGGAGGAAGGGGATCTCCCAACAAAGACGCCTGATCCAGCAGCGAAGGGGGTTGGTCGCGGCCGAAAGCCGCCGTTAACAATCCTTGTTCGACTACGACCCGGTCGCCGTCCAGACTCTCCAGTTCGATCCGACCCGCTTCGGAGAGAGAATGCCAGGCGCGTTGTCGCTCGAGGGCTCGAGCGAGGGCCCGGTGACGATCCCGCATCTGGGCCGCCTCCTCGAAGCGTTGCTCTGCGGCCAGGCGGCGCATCTTGACCTCGAGGGGCTCGAGGAGGCTGGCGGGCGACCGGTTGGCCAAGGTGATGATCCCGTCGATCATTCGTCGGTAGTCGGCGGCGTCGACTCCGCCGGCGCATGGGCAGGTGGAGACGCCGAGTTGGGCCGGGGCACACTCCCCGGCTCTGCTGCCGGGCCGGCCGGTGCACCGTCGGATCTTGGTAGCTGCCCAGAGTGCCTCTGTTACCTGGTCGGCAGCCTGCTTGGATCGGAACGGCCCGAGCCACCACAGCCCCGAGCTGGAGGTGCTGTGGGCCTGGCTGAGCCGGGGGAAGGCCTCGTCGGTCACCTTCACGAACAGCTCGCGGCGGGGAGGACGCGATCGCTGGTTGAAGCGGGGACGGTGCGCGTGGATGAGCCGCAACTCGGTCACCTCGGCGTCGAGCGTGTTCACGCACACCCGGTGGTCGATGTGATGGAGCTGGCGGAGCATGTCGGCGATACGCCGGCGATCGTCGCC
>JANMST010000436.1:0-7131 GCA_031389635.1 Acidimicrobiia bacterium
GGCGTTCCCACGTAATTGCGCCTTGGGGTATACACACCGCGACCCGGGTACCAAAAACTGTGACGCCGCCACCCTTTCGTGTCCCGCCGACACGAGGATTGACAGCAGGAGGAGGTCGCTGCCGATCCCCTAGGCACGGCCATCTTGCAGGTCGTTTGTTACAGGAGGATATCCCCCTTGTGAAAAAAGGTGCAAAGTCCGGAGAACGTTCGCCGGCGAGTGCTGGACGACTACTTCTTAGAGCGCTGGTAATACGGATCAGTGCCGGAAGCGTGATCCGTGACGTCGACAATGTCGGTCAACTCTGGGATCGACTCTAGGAGAATGCGCTCGATCCCCTCTTTCAGAGTCACCTGCGCCATACCGCAGCCCTGACAACCGCCACCGAGCTTCAAGTAGGCGACGGTGCCATCGACCGATACCAGTTCGGCCCTGCCACCGTGGGAAGCGATCGCCGGGTTTACCGCCTCGGCCAGGACCTGGGCAACTTGATCCGCCAGAGGTCCATCGAGGCTCCCCTGCGGTGCGGCCATGGTCGGGCTGGGAGTGTTGGGGTTGTCCATCGAAAGGCCCTGCTCACCGATCGAGAGAGTTGATCCGCTGAAGTTCTCGAGGTCTTTCTGCGGCATGATGACCGCCAGATCGCTGTGTCGTTCGATGACGTGGTCCCCCGTGGCGTCTTCGACCGGGATGAAGGCCAATTCATAGGCGAACTGGCCCTGACGGAGCCCGGTGATCTCAAGCAGAAGGCCGACCTCAGCATCGCCGGGCTCCTGGTCGCGCAACTGGCGGACCATCTCTAGTGCGTCAGGGGTGATGGAGAGAGCCGGCATGCCCGTAAGGTTACTTGACTGCGGGGTCCAAACGTCACCCCGAGACCTTCTGACCCAAAATGGCGAGAGTCCTTCTAGTCGTTCCAACCTCCAGCTATCGCATCGCCGACTTCATCGACGCGGCCGCGGCCCTGGGAGTTGAGGTCGCGGTCGCCGCTGAGGAGGATCTCCCTCTGCTCGCAATCGATCGCTTCGTCAGGATCGACTGCTCCGATACCGTTGCCGCTGCGGCCACCGTGGTCGAACTTGCCGCCACCACCAGCATCGATGCCATCGTGCCCGTCGATGACGCCGGGGTTGTCGTTGCAGCGCTTGCGTCGGAATCGCTCGGCCTGCCTCACAATCCACCCGAGGCGGCCGCGGCTACCCGCGACAAAGAGGTGATGCGACTCGCGCTATCGCGAGGCGAGGTGCCGCAACCCTCGTTCGCGGCGATCGCCCAAGGCCAGGACCCGACGACGGCAGCCTCCGCTATCGGCTTTCCACTCGTGGTCAAGCCACTCTCACTGTCGGGCAGTCGCGGGGTGATCAGGGTCGACAGCCCCGCTCTGCTGCCCGCCGTCGTTGAGCGGGTCCTCGCGATCGCCTCCAGCGCGGGAGAAGTCGGCGGACGCCTGCTGCTCGAGCAGTTCGTGCCCGGACCCGAGGTGGCGGTGGAGGGAATGCTCTGGAACGGGGTACTCGAGGTCCTGGCGATATTCGACAAACCCGATCACCCCGACGGCCCTTATTTCGAGGAGACGATCTACGTGACGCCCTCGCGACTCGACGCGGCGACCCGGGACGAAATCGCACGAGTGACCCAGGCAGCAATCACGGCGATCGGTTTGAGGGAAGGACCTATCCATGCCGAGTTGCGAGTGGACGGCCTCAAACCTTCGGTGATCGAGGTCGCCGGCCGATCCATCGGCGGCATCTGTGGGAGGGCCCTCAGCTTCGGCCTGCTTGACACGTCCCTAGAGACCCTGATCCTTCGCCACGCTCTCGGTCGACGCCACCGAGGCCTGCACCGGAGCACGGGCGCCAGCGGCGTGATGATGCTTCCGATCGCCGGGCCGGGAACCCTTGCTGCGATCTGGGGCCTCGAGGAGGCTGGGAGGGTGGAAGGAGTCGATGCGATCGAGATCACGGCTCCGATCGGCGCCCGCCTGCGCCCGGTGCCCGAGGCCGACCGGTACCTCGGCTTCATCTTTGCTAGAGGGCCGGAACCCGACGACGTCGTCGCGACCCTCAAGAACGCCCACAGCCTTCTCGATATCGTTATCCGTTAGTTGTTCGCACCGGTCCGCGCCCTTCTCGGTCCCCGCTCCAAGGCCTCGCCTGGAGTCCTCGCTGCGGCCGGGGCCGTCGCCCTGGCGTTCGCCGCCACTCCCTTTCTCGTACCAGAGATCGCGGCCGAACTCGACGTCCGACTTGGCACGGCCGGCCTCCTGTCGGCTTTTCAAGTCGGAGGATTCGCCGCCACGACATTCCTGGCCGGTCGCCTCCTCCGGCCCCAGGCCTCGATCCACAAGATCGGGTTGGTGGCAACCGGGATAGCTCATCTTCTGTGCGTCGTCGCACCCGAGTTCTGGATGGTGCTGGTGCTTCAACTCTTGGCCGGCATCGGCATGGGGTTCCTGACGTGGCTGTCGTGGTCGGAGGCCACCCGTCATCGGAGAGGTCTGGCCGACGTGGCAGCAGTGGCTCCGCTGGTCGCAGCGTTCTCGTCTCCCCTCCTTAGTTGGCTGGCGGGCCTGGGCTCTTATCGCGTGGTCTTTGGACTGGTGGGCGGAGTCACGCTGCTGATCGCTTTGATTCCGACCCACTACGGCGAATTGCCCGCCATCGGGCGAAATGTCTCCGACTCGAAGACCAACCGGATCCTCCTCGGCGCCCTGTTCCTCCTGATGCTGTCCGGGTCGGCTGTGTTCGTTTTTGCAGCGGCGGCCGGAAGAGAGGTCGCCGGCCTGTCGCCGGTGGTCGTTTCGATCGCGTTCAGCCTCAACGCATTGGTCGGAGTAATCGCCACCCGCTTCACGGCCAAGCCCGGTACCGCATGGCTGTGGCTCGCCGCCACCGGTCTCGGCGCCCTCGGAGTCGGTCTCATCGGATCGCCGATCGTGTACATCGTGGCGATGATCGGTTGGGGGTTCGTGTTCTGGATGGGAGTCCCGGCGGTCTTCCTCCTGCTCGCCGATCGCTCGCTCAGCCCGGCCGAGCGAGTAGGCGACGCCCAATCGCTGATGGCTCTAGGGCGTGTCATCGGACCGATCGTCGGCGGCATCGTCCTTGGAGCCGGAGCATTCGATCGGTTGTCGACAGTCGGCGCAGTCGGTCTCGTGACCGGCGCTCTGGTGGTCGGAGGAGTGGAGTTGGCGAGAATCAGACTGGCTCCGCACTCCCACGCTCAAAGCGCCAGCACTCCCTGAATCGCCTCCATCCGCCGAACCCGATCCATCGTCACCGGGCTGGTTCCGTCCATGAGGGCCTGGGTCTCCTCGAGCACATCGTCGAAGGAAAAGAGCCTGATCCAGGAATCGGAAGTGGGATCCCCCTTCTCGGTGAGGTTCCAGCCTGCCATGCGGTCGGTGGCTCCGGCCAGCACCGCCTGCACCGCCACCAGTCCGAATCGGCCTGCCAGCAGACGATCACGAAAGCTGGGATTGCCACCCCGAACGAGATGCCCGAGCACCGTCCCTCGCACTTCGACGTTGGAGTCGGGACCGAGCCTGGCGACAACCTCTTGGACCAGTTCGTGGGTGGGTATTGGCACCCCTTCCGCCTTGATGATCAGTGTCCGGGTCTTGTCGCGAATCCGGTTGAAGCCGTCCTCGATGCACTGGGTGACGGCCGTCAGAATTTCCTCGCGGCTCCGATGATGCTCGGGGAGAAGGACACCATCGGCCGCGGATGCCACTGCCGAGGCCATGGCGAGGTAGCCCGAGTGACGGCCCATCACCTCGACGATGAACGCACGGTGATGGCTGCGAGCGGTGTCGGTGATCCGATCACACGCTTCGATGATGGTATTGAGCGCGGTGTCGACTCCGAGCGATTCGCGGGAGAGACCGATGTCGTTGTCGATCGACGCCGGAATGCCAATGATCGGGATCGAGCACTCCGTCGCCAGGACGTGGGCACCTTCGAAGGAGCCGTTGCCACCGATCACGATCATGCCGGTGATCGAATACTTCTCCATCTGGCGGACCGCCTCGGCCCGTCCTTCCCTCGTGAAGAACCGGGCGCACCTGGAGGACCCGAGCACGGTCCCTCCCATGCTCCCCATCGCCTCCACCTCGGCGGTGGGTGTGAGGTAGCCACTGCGGCTGCTCTGGCGGGTCAGCGGCCGGAACTCCCCGTCGATGAGCCCGTCATAGCCCATCTCCACCCCCCAGACCGGAACGCCCCTCGAGGCAGCGACCTTCGTCACCGCTCTGATCGCAGCGTTCATGCCCGGGGCGTCACCCCCCCGAAGTGAGTACAGCTAAAGCAGCCAAGGCCGGAACGGTAGACGACGTCACACGTCCCACGTCCCACGTCCCACGTCCCGCGTCCCGGCGTCCCGGAGGCCTCAAGCCGCAAGCCCCAAGCCTCAAGCCCGAAAACGGAAGCCCGTGGGACGTGCGACGTGAGACGTGAGACGATCTCTCAACCCGAAATCTCAGACCCGTTCCTCTCCCGTAATCGACAAGGCAGCCATACCATCGGGCCATGCGGCGACGGCTGGTGATGTTCGGCACTCTCGGGCTCCTCGTTTCTTGCACCTCATCGCCGGCGCTCCCGCCCCTATTGGTCATCACCGACGACCACGCCGTGAACGCCATCTCACCCGAGGGAGAAACCGTCGAGTTGGTAGCAGCCGATCCCAACCGCCAAGTTTCTCAGGCGACCTGGGCCCCGGATGGCCGGCTGGCGGTGTGGACCGAGGTAGACGCCGCGGCCGGCGAGGCTGTCATCGCGATGGGCGATTCCCAGGGGCAGAGAAGGATCGATGGCGGGACGATTCCTTTCTTCTATGCCTGGAGCCCCGAAGGCGACCACGTCGCTTATCTGGGCAACTCACCCGACGGCGCCGGAGTGGCGATGGGTCTCGTCGACGTCGCGGCCGGCACGGCCCGTCTCGTAGACAGTGGGGCGCCCTACTACCTGGACTGGGCCCCGGACGGCTCTCGGCTGGCGGTGCACGTGGATTCGACTTTCCTCGGCTTCGTCGACCTCGAAGGAAACAGGACGCAGCTCACGACTGTGGCCGGCTTGTTTCAGGCACCCCAATTCCTCGACGACGGCCGCTTGCTGGTGGCGACCGGGGGCGACCTTCAGGGGGTGGCCCTGTCGGAAGAGTCCGGTGAACCGGTTCTGATCGCTCCGACTACCGGTGGCACCTTCTTTTCCGCCTCCTCAAACGGAGCGATGCTCGCCTACACGGACACCGCCGATGCTCCGATCCTCGGGTCTCTTGCAGTTGTTCCGATCGCGGGCGGAGAATCACAATCGGTCAACTCAGACGGCGCGGTCGCATTCGAGTGGTCGCCTTCCGGCGAACAACTCCTTTTCATGACCGTGAACGCCGAAGGCACAGCGTTGATCCCTCAGATCTGGGAGGCCGGCTCGGTCGAGACGTACGAAGAACTGCTTCCGACTCAGGAGATGATCAGCTCGTACCTCCCCTTCTGGGATCAATACAGCCGAGTCCTGACCCTGTGGGCGCCGGACGGAGCCAGCTTCGTGCTCCCTGTCGACGGAGAGAACGGCGGCAACATCGTCGTCTACGACGTCGCCAGCGGCGACACGACCCGGGTGTCCGGAGGCCGCTTCGCAAGCTGGGCTCCCGGCTCCTAATCAGCAGACCAAGGGTTGGGGTCTAGACCGTTAGGGTCCCAAGTGTGTCGGCGACGATCACACCCGAAATCCTCTGGACTCTTCCCCGGGTGGGGGCACCGGTTCCGGCCGGTGGCGGCCGGGTGGTCGTGCCTGTAACCATCTACGACATCGCCGCCAACACTGGCAACGGTCGCATCTGGCTGGTCGAAGGCGATGGTTCCCGGAGGCCCCTCACAGCTTCCGAATTCAACGCCTCCAAGCCGGCGGTGAATCCGACCGGTACCAAACTCGCATTCGTAGCTTCGGTCGGTGACGAGAAGGTCAAGCAGATCTATGTCTCCGACCTCGACACGTCCGCCGGGCCTGATTCGACCAAAGCTTTGACCTCGTTCCCCCTGGGAGCATTGGGTGGTCGATGGCTCCCCGATGGCCGGGGCCTGGTGGTGTTGGCATACGTGCTCAAGGAGCACCTGGATCTCGAAGCCACGGCCAACGAAGTCGCTCGTCGCAAGGATGCGAAGTTTGTCGTGCACACCACCGAAGACCTCATCTATCGCTACTGGGACACATGGCTGACGACCGGTGAGGTGCCGCACTTGTTCCGGGTGGACCTCGAGACCGGCCACCCGACCGATCTCACTCCAAGCTCGACCCGGTGGTGGAGCTGGCCGAACACCGACGATCCGCTCGACAGCTTCGCCATCTCCCCCGACGGCCGTCACATCGCGTACGTGGCCGATTCGTCGGAGCCTCCCCATCGCAGGATCAGGCGCCACCTATACGAGCTCGATCTCGAGACCGGGCACGAATCGGACCTCACTCCGGAAGGCGCGGTTCAGGTCCACCGACCCCGGTACTCGCCCGACAGCAGGACAATCGTCTATGGATTCCAGATCGTCCCCGACTACTACGGCGACCCGACCAAGCTCGGGCTATTCGATCGTTCGGCCGCTGCGCACCAGAAGCTTGCCGAGGGATGGGATCGTTCGGCCGATCAATGGGAGTTCGACGGACGCGGGGACCTGCTCATCGTCGCCGAGGACTCGGGCTATTCCCACCTGTTCCGCCTGACCGGGATCGAGCCTGTGCTCGAACCGATCGCGCTCGGAGGCAGCCTCGCGTCGCCGGCGGTCGATGCCGATGGCACTGTCTTCCTCTCGAGGCACAGTCTGCGCCAGCCACCCGAGGTCGTCAGGCTCGGCGCTGACGGTGAGCTGGTGCCGTTGACAGACTTCGCGGCAAGCCTCCTCGATGACATCGACTGGGGCGCAGTGGAAGATCTCACCTTTGCCGGGGCCGATGGCGACCCGGTGCAGATGTTCCTCATTCATCCACCCCAGACCAGCGCTGAATCAGCCGGGAAGCCACCGTTGCTGCATCTCATTCATGGAGGCCCGCATGGAGCGTTCACCGATGGATGGCAATGGCGCTGGCACGCCCAGAGCTTTGCCGCCCGCGGTTTCCTGGTCGCCATGGTCAACTTCCACGGCTCGAC
>JANMST010000438.1:0-3141 GCA_031389635.1 Acidimicrobiia bacterium
ATCGGAAGGCGATATCGGGGCTGGCCTGGTCGGCCTCGATGATGAGGTCGAGAGCAGACTGATAGTGGAGGTGGTGGGGGGACTTCTCGAGGAAGACCGGTTGGTGCCCGAAGACGAGCGCTCGCCACCCTCCGAACACCAACTCCCGGTCGTCCTCAGGCGGGGTGTAGGCATCGAGGTTGTCGACGCAGAGCTGTTCGAGCGCCTTCCGAGCAGTGCGAGGGTCCATGGGCAGGGCCCGGGAATCGATCATTCGCTCCTGGGGCAGTCACAGCAGCGCCGCGGCCTTGTTCCAGTAAAGGGTCTCGCCCTCCTGGTGAGGGGTTTTCTGGAGGCCGCTAACCGAGCCATGCTTCAACAACTCGTCCTGGAGGACGCTCGACCCGGATGATTTGTCGGAGAGGATGAGTACTGAGGTGGCGCCCGGCGCCACCTCAGTCACACGACTTCCAGCTCACGGAAGATGCGATACGCCTGCTCGGCGATCGGTCTCATGCCCTCGACGGGGAAGTGAGCAAAGTCGACCTGCTCGCGAACCCCTTGCCTCTTGAGGGCCCGGTCCACATCGATGATGTGGAAGTTAAGGCTGCTCGAGAGCTCGGTCAAGGCCAGGTGAAAGTCACGCCGACGCCGGCTGTGGGCCTGGTTGAGCAACTGGTAGTTGTGGGTGGGCTTCATCGGGTCGACTACCAGGGAGTTCAACACGACGATGTGGGCGCCCGTGCGCTCCCGCAAGGTACCGATGATCTTCACCATGTTGGTGTAGTAGTCCTCGACCTTGGTCTTGCCGATGCTCTCGAAGTTCTCTTTGAACCAGTTGAGGGCGGCCGTGTCATGGATCGCCTTCTCGAGCGACTGGTTGAGCCACCAGCCACCGATGTCGACGAGGTACCCGTACTCCTTGTGGCGGTGCAGGGTCCGCGCCAGGTCGGATCCGGTCGACAAGACGATGACGCTCTTGGGGAACGTTCCGAATTCGGGGAAACCGTGGATCGAGAAGTTGCCTGGATCGAACAAATGCGGCTCGAAGACTTTGGGGCCCAAACGCAGCCAGCGCCTTGCCTCTTCGAGATGCTCACGGGGGATGCCGTCCAGAGTCTGGAGAAGCTGCTTGGTGCTGCTGGCACCAGCCTGGCCACCGTACTCGTCCTTGTAGAGGGCGACGGTTCCGCGCAACTTCTCGCGGATCAGCGGAGCGGATACGAAGATCGAGGGAAGGTCGCAGCCGCCGCGCAGCATGATCCCAACCTGGGGTTCGGGGTCGACGGTCGACTTCATGATCACGAAGCTCCCGCCGCTCTGCTGGACGTAGCCAGGACCGGTTTCCTTCTTCACCTTGGTCCGCAGCTGCTTCAGGTAACGATCCCTGACGAAGCGCTCGAGCGCATTGTTCGGGCCGGCAACCCGGCGCACGGTTTTGGCGCCGAACTTGAGCGCCTTGACAACCGGTGTCATATCGACTCCTCCATCACATCTTTGGTAGCGGCAACCACCCGCATTGCGGGGGCTTCCGAAGCATCGGTCAACGGCTCGCCAGAGTCGGTCGAAACCAATGCCAGGAGGTCGCCGACACTAACGGTCTTTCCCTCGGGGGCTCGAACATCACGGAGGTAGCCGGTCTCGGAGGCGACAACGCGCATCACGAGCACGCCCCGGCCTTCGCGCTTTTCGAAGTTGTGCTTCACATTGCCCTGGCTCTTGCCCGTGATCTTGATGAGGTTGACGGCCCTCTTGGTCTTCCGCAGCGCCATCCACTGGCTGAGGGCGATGTCGCAGATCGGATCCCCGAACTGCAACGCGTCCCCCTCCTTCACGTGCCACTTCACGACAGAGCCTTCCTCGGCAAACGTCTCCAGGAACGGCACTTGTAAACGCAAAATCATTGTCAGACTCGTTTCCCGGACTGGGCCATCACTGGACGGCTCTCGAAGAATCCGTAGTCCTCGAGTATTCGTTTGATCTCCTCGCAAATGATGTCACTGGCCTCGGCGTCGTAGTGGCCGATCTTCTCGATGTGAGGAGCGGCCCCCATCTCGGCCAGCAGGCGGTCGGCATCCACAACTGAAACGCCAAGCTGGTTGGACAGGTCGAGGATCGCCAGAGCCGTCTTGTGGGCCCGGAGGCTGGGTGGATCGTCCGTAAGGCCGTGGTAGTTGGTTACGGTGTCGTCGGGATCGATTGTCGACACGTTGGCGAAAATGACGTGCGCCCCCATCTCCTTCAGGGAGTTGGCGACCCGGCGGGCGTCCGCTTCGAAACCGTCGGTGTCGAGTTGGTCCTTTCCGGTCACGTCGGCCAGGACCGACAACAGTACGACGTCGGGATTTCCATTGAGACTGGGAACGATGTCTCCCAACTCCTTCATCGTGACTGCTCGATGGTTGGTGACGTCGACGGCGAATTTGCCCTCGTAGGCGGCGGCGAGCTTCTCGCTAAGGCCGGACGTGAGCTTGCTGCCCCCGTCTTTGGTGGAGGCGATCACGTCGGTCAGTTCGGCGCCACCGATCGCGAGGATTCGCAGGCGCGGCTGTCCGCCCATTTTGGGTGTGGTCATGAGAGGCTCCATGGGCTCAAAAGTCCGGACTCGAATGTCCTCGGGGTTGCTGAGATCCACCCACTCATGAGGCGACGGATTTCCCGGACACCAGGTCGGCGATGGCCTTGACCGTTTCGAAATTCTCGATGGTGACCTCTTCAGGCGCCACTTCGACCCCGAAGCGCTCCTGGATGAACGTCACGAGCAGAAAGATGCCGAGAGAATCGATGATCTCCTCATCGATCATGCGGGTGTCGTCCAAAAGGTCGCTGGCGGGACTCCCACCCATGAACTCGGCAGCGATGTGCTCTCTGATCTGATCTTCTACTGAAGCCACGACGGCGTTCCCTCCCTATGCATCCACATTGTTATCTCTGACCTGAGGCGCGCAAGTGCCACCGTGCCTATTGAGCACTTGGACACTTGGACACCCCGCCCTATGCAGAGCGAAACTCTAACCCCTCCCTTGTGAGTGTCTATGAGTTTCCAGACCCCCCTTGCGGTCGTCGGTGGGTTGTTTGTCGGTCGATAAGCGGTCATGAACGCGCCGTTCAACGAGGTCCGGCGGATCGATTCCGAAGGGCGGCGGCGGCGACGAAGGCGAT
>JANMST010000497.1:0-4575 GCA_031389635.1 Acidimicrobiia bacterium
CTGATCGGCGCTTTCCAGGGCTCGATCATCGCCTATGTCGGGGTTCCCTCATTCGTCGTCACCCTTGGTGGATTGCTGGTTTGGCGGGGCTTTGCCTGGCTCACGGCCAGCGGTCGCACCATCGCTCCCATGGACGCCACATTCCAACTAATCGGGGGTGGATCCAGGGGTTCGCTCGGAGAGACCGGGAGCTGGGTCGTCGGTGCGGTGGCCTGTGTCGGGATCATTGCTCTCCTCGTATTCGGCCGTCGTCGTCGTCGGAAGTTCCGCTTCCGGCTCCGTCCGGTGTGGCTCGACGCGCTCCTTGGCGTGCTCGCCTGCGCTGTGGTGCTCGCCGGGGTGTGGGTCACCAACAGCTATTACCTGCCCGAGAACCTTGCTCGAACAGTCGCAGAAGAACGAGGCATCCCCTGGCCCCCAGGCGGGCTCCAGATCCCGCTCGGGATCCCCTATCCGGTGCTGATACTGATCGGTGTCACTTTGGTCATGAGCTTCGTCGCCAACCGACTCCGCTTCGGTCGCTATATCTTCTCGATTGGTGGCAATCCCGAGGCAGCAAACCTGGCCGGCATCAAGACCAAGCGCACCATCGTCAAGATCTTCATGACCATGGGGATCCTGGTCGGGATCTCCGCTGCGTTGTCCATCGCTCGCCTCAATGCCGCGGTGAGCGGTCTCGGCACGTTGAACGAGCTATCTGTGATTGCCGCAGCGGTCATCGGCGGCACGTCGCTCTCAGGCGGGATCGGGACCATCCCCGGTGCCATCTTGGGAGCGCTGGTCATGCAGTCACTCCAGTCCGGCATGGTCCTGGTCGGTGTCGGTGCTCCCGTGCAGGACGTGGTACTCGGGGTTGTCCTGGTGGTTGCGGTCGCGATCGACACCATCTACCGGAGGAGGGCGGCTACGCGATGACAACCCAAGCCCGCAGCGTCGGGGCGCCTCTGGTCGAGATGAGGGACATGAGTGTCTCCTTCGGGGGTGTCCACGCTGTCAAGAACGTCAGCATCGACTTGCGTGGTGGCGAGATCCTCGGCCTGGTCGGTGGGAACGGCGCCGGGAAATCGACATTGGTCAAGACACTGTCGGGAGCCCAACGGGCCGACTCTGGGGAGATTTTGATCGATGGTGAGACGGCGACCATCACAGGTCCGCGTGACGCCAAGGCCTACGGGATCGAGACCATCTACCAAACGCTGGCATTGGCTGACAACCAGGACGCCCCGAGCAACATGTTCCTTGGCCGGGAGATCCTCACACGTTGGGGGACGCTCGACGACTCCTCGATGGAGTCCGCCACTCGAGAGATCATGGGGCGGCTCAACCCGAAGTTCCAGAACTTCAAGACACCGGTGAGCTCACTGTCCGGTGGCCAACGCCAGTCGGTCGCCATTGCCCGGGCTGTTCATTTCAATGCCCGGATCCTGATCATGGACGAGCCGACCGCGGCCCTCGGCCCCGCCGAGACCGAACAGGTGCGCCAGTTGATGCGCCAGCTCCAGTCTGAGGGAATCGGGATCATCATGATCAGCCACGACATCCACGACGTGTTCGATCTTTCGGACCGGATCAGCGTGATGCTCCAGGGCAAGCTGGTGGGGACGGTCAGCAGAGGCGAGGCCACGATGGATGAGGTCCTGGCGATGATCATCATCGGGAAACTTCCCGGAGAAGTCACCAAAACCGAGCTTGCCGAACTCCACGGCTGAAGCCGGTCAGAGCCAACAGTGCGAGGGTTCTCGCACCCATTCAGGTGCGGAAACCTTCACGGCTCGACGGGCAAGCGTTCAGTGGGTGGTGGCGTGGAAGGTTGGCGCCAGCGCAGGGTACAGAGAGCGATAGCGGCCATGGGCTTCCCGGTAGAGCAGGACGTCTGAAGGCCGGGCGGGGGGCTTCACCATCACCACGGCCGCACAGGCTCCTTCGACCGTCTCGAACCATTCAGCCCCGACTGCAGCCAAGAGGCCGGCGCCATAAGCGGCGCCTTCCTCGGTCTGGATGGTCGCGATCTCGGTTTCGAGGACATCGGCCAGGATCTGACGCCAGAGGACGCTCCGCACTCCGCCTCCCGAGGCGCGGATCTGGTTGGGGGCGGATACGCCAGCACCGATCATCAGATCGAGTCCGTCCCGGAGCCCGAACGCCACCCCTTCCAGCACCGCCCTGGTGAAGTGGCGAAGATCGTGGCGGATCGTCAGGCCAACGAATGCCCCCCGTGCCAGGGGATCGGGATGGGGAGTTCTCTCACCTGTGAGATACGGGAGAAAGAGAAGTCCGTCACTGCCGGCCGGAACCTCGCCAGCGCCGTCCACCAGTTCATCAAATGTGGCGGCGGGGGCGAGCGCGTCTCGCAGCCAGCGAAGGCTCCCGGCTGCTGAAAGCATCACGCCCATCATGTGCCACCGCTCGGGAACTGCGTGACAGAACGAGTGCACCCTGCCCCGAGCCTCGATGGCCGGCGCGGTGGTGGTGGCGAAGATCACCCCGGAGGTACCGAGGGAGAGTGCGACGATACCGGGAGCGACCGCGCCCACTCCCACTGCGTTGGCAGACTGGTCGCCCCCGCCGGCGACGACCGGCGTGCCGGTTCGAAGACCGGTCGCTTGTGCGGCGGCGTCACTGATCGACCCTGTGACTGTCGGCCCTTCGAACGTCGATGGCATCAGGGACGGGGCAATGTCGAGCGCGCCGAGAACCTCAGGCGACCAGGTTCTGGCGGCAAGGTTGAACAGGATCGTCCCGGAACCGTCTGCGACGTCGACCGCCAAACCGTCGGTAAGTCGGTAGCGGACGTAATCCTTGGGGAGGAGAACGTGGCTGACCCGGGCCCAGTTGTCGGGCTCGTGTCGTTGCACCCACAACAACTTCGGTGCTGTGAATCCTGTAAGGGCGTCGTTGCCGGTGATCTTGATCAGGCGGTCCGCCCCCACCCGTCGGCGGATCTCGATGCACTCTGCCTCGGTGCGCTGATCGTTCCACAGGATCGCGGGCCGGACCACCTCCCCTTGATGATCGAGGAGTACCGAACCGTGCATCTGACCTGTCAGCCCGACCGCCTCGACCTCGGATGCGGAGATTCCCTGCTCGGCGATGACCTGTCTCACCGCGGCGATGGTTGCCTTCCACCACAGCCCCGGGTCCTGCTCGGTCCAGAGGGGACGTGGCGTCTCGTAGCCGTAAGTGGAAGATGCGATTCCGGCCACGACGCCATCTCTATCGACGAGAACGGCTTTGGTGGCCGTCGTGGACGTGTCGATCCCGATGACGTAGCTCACGGGCCGGACCGTTTGATCAGGCGGTCGTAGGCGATGGCCACGTCAGCGCACTCAGTGACCTCCCAGACTTCGCGGTGTGAGACCGACGACTCCGGATCGAGGGAGGTCACGGGTCCGACACTTTCCAGTTCGCAGAATGAGTCCTCGACAAACACCTGGGCGACGGCCCCGCGGTCGATGTAGGTACCTGAACCGGCGGGCTGGATCTCTTTGATGAAAAGGTGGCGGTCGATCAGGTAACCGATACGGCCGGGGTCGGGGCCCGAGCCGACCTTGAAGGGGGGGCCGGGTGCGGCTTCAACGATCGCCGCCTGCCTCCGCCAGGAGAGACGGGGGTCGGTCAGGTCGGTGTAGGGCCAAATGACCATGCTGCTATCGGCCCGGAACGGATCGTGTACGACGCCGGTGCCGATCGGAATCAAGGCGACTCCACCGAGTCGAAACTGGGTGATTCCCCACGGCGCCACCGGGATTGGCCGGAGTCCGCCATTCTCAAGGTGATGATCCACGACGAGTCTTTCGCCCTCGAGGCCAATGCTCACCTGCTTGATGAAACCGGCGGGGTCGATGGGAGCCGTGATCGTGAGGTTGTTTTTGCCGGTGGTCACGAGGCAGGGATGCTCGTCGGACGCGTAGGTGATAGCGGGAACTTCGGGAGCCGCCCAGAGTCGGTGACCGCCGTGGAATCGGTAGGTTCCGGAGTCCGGGTGAACGATCCCGACGTCGTCCGCTAGTTGGGCGAACAGCTCGGGCCCCTGGCGCAGACGCAGACTCACCAGGCGCGGACCAAACGTGGTGGCAGCAGCCAGAGAGTAGGGCCCGATGTCGAGGTCGATGAGAGTCCTGTCCGGGTGAGGACGCGGCGTTGCTACGTCCGGCACTCCGGTTACGTCCGGGATGTCCAGATGATCCGGTTGACGCGCTCCTCGAGCAGTTCTTGACGACCGGATACCGGTGTGGGGTTCAACTCTCCCGACATGACTTTCGCTTCGAGGGTCTCAAGACTTTCGGTGTGTGATTTGATCCTCGCCCCCAGGTCTCCGGACCACCCGGCATACCGTTCGGCCCGGGGCTTGGAGAGGGTTTCGTTCTCGACCAGCGCCGCTGCAACAAGCAAAGCCTGGGCCAACGTGTCGATGCCACCGATGTGACCGTGGAAGAGGTCGGTTCGATCCATCGATTGCCGTCGGAGCTTCGTGTCGAAGTTGAAGCCGCCGGTGCTGAACCCGCCGCTCTGGAGGATTTCGTATAGGACCAGAGATAGTTCATCGACGGAATTTGGGAACTGGTCGGTGTCCCA
>JANMST010000502.1:0-1567 GCA_031389635.1 Acidimicrobiia bacterium
CTCGCTTGATCGGAGCCGAAGAAGGCCCCGCCGTGGTGCTGTCGGTTTCCCTTCTCGCTGGTCTTGCCGGCGGCGGTTACCTGGCCGGCCGGGTGGCACCCTTCAACGGGCGCTTCCACGGGTCGATCACTGGCCTGGCGATGGCCGCGGTCATCGTTCTCATTTCCGTACTCGGTGGCAGCCGTGCCCCCACCAGCCAGGTCGGGCTCCTGGCCGCAATCGCAATCGTGGTGGGCGGCTTTTCGGGGTGGCTCGGCGGCCGCCGCCGGTACAATGGAAACAGCGAGCCCACCGGGTGACCGCGGATCGCCCCCGCACGAACAAATGGGGGGCGGTTCGAGGAAAGTCCGGACTCCGCAGGGCAGGGTGCTGGGTAACTCCCAGGCGGGGAGACCCGACGGAAAGCGCAACAGAGAACAGACCGCCGATGGCCTCTCTCGCAAGAGAAGGGAACAGGTAAGGGTGAAACGGTGGTGTAAGAGACCACCAGCGTCCCGGGCGACCGGGCGGCTGGCAAGCCCCACCCGGAGCAAGGCCAAGCAGGGACACCGACGGCCCGTCGATCAAGTCCCGGGTAGGCCGCACGAGGCGGCGAGTGATCGCCGACCCAGATGGATGGTCACCGGGGAACGAGAGTTCCTCACAGAATCCGGCTTATAGGTGGACTCGCAATCGTGAAGGGGCCTCGCAAGAGGCCCCTTCACCAATGTCGGGCACACATTCCGCCAGTCGGGGTTCTGCTTGTCGAAGGGAGACGCCTACATTCTCCCCGTGGCCCAAAACGTCCTCGGAACCGACCTTCAGGAATGCTCACGGGAACCCGTCACCGGTTTTTACCGCAATGGATGCTGCGAGACCGGCTCGGACGACGTCGGAGTTCACACGGTGTGCGCCAGGGTCACCGCCGAGTTCCTCGAGTTCTCCAAGGAGGCCGGCAACGACCTGTCGACTCCGATGCCGGCCTACGGCTTCGCGGGTCTGCAGCCGGGAGACTGCTGGTGCCTATGCGCTGCGCGGTGGGTCGAAGCGCTCGAAGCGGGCGTTGCCCCCCCGGTTGTACTCGAAGCGACCCATGCCGCCACCCTCGAGTTCGCTGCTCTGGACGACTTGCGCCGGTTCGCCGCCGGGCCCTGAAACGCCGTGTGCGGCCGCTTCTCATTGTCGGGCGACGTTGACTTCTACGCCGAGTACTTCGGGGTGGACCACGTCCTGACCGAGTCTCTCGATCAGTCCTGGAACGTGGCTCCAACCGACCCGGTCTATGTGGTGGCCGAACGCGAGGAGGCGCGCAACATCGGAACGATGCGGTGGGGCCTGATCCCCCACTGGGCCGGAGACACCAAGACCCTCAATATCAACGCCCGGCTCGAGACCGTCGCAACCACGCCCGCGTTCCGTGAGTCGTTCTCGAAAAAGCGATGTCTGATCCCGGCCGACGGGTTCTACGAGTGGGACCCCAAGGAGAAAGGACGCAGCCCGCACTGGATCTTCCGAGCCGACGGCTACCCGGTTGGATTCGCCGGCGTCTGGTCCGCCTGGAAGAACCCGGCTGACGACGAGTGGATTC
>JANMST010000281.1:0-7582 GCA_031389635.1 Acidimicrobiia bacterium
GTTGCCATCTGCGAGCCCCGGGGGCCGCCGGTCCAACCGCTGATGATGCCGCTGAACATCCCGGCCGTTCCTCCCGCGTGGGCGAACCAAAGGCCGTCGGATCGGAACTTTGCCATTCGTGGCTGAACTCTGTGCTGCGGCACCCCTTCGGCGATTCCCCCTGCACCTTTAACTACATCGTCACCGTCGAAAGTAAGTCGTTCGAGGAGCTCGTTTCGAAGCCGAGCCTTGTCCCATCCAGATTCGGTGAACACCCGGGCATGCTCGGGAGCGACCACCACCAGGGCATCGAGGAATCCCATCAGTTTCGGATGACCGACCGAACTGAGCTGCGCGGCGAACGAGCCTGCCAATGAAGTGGCGTCGCGCGACGCCTGGTCGACAATTTCGTGGGGGCCGTGGCCGGCGAAGGCGCTGAGGGCTGACACACCGTCGGCCATCCCGCGCTCCACCGAGAGCGGCTCCCAAGGCGAGCCCTCTTCGTCCTCGGGGAAGCAAAGGCTCCACTTGGCCGGGCTGCCGAGGGTCGAGCGGTCGACACCGCCGGGGCGGGCGCCACCGAGGTTGCGGACGACCAGGTTGACCGCCCGCCCGATGGTGGCGTTGGCCCGATTGCCGGGACCAAGGGCATTGATTCCGGAGTTCATCTCGAGCTCGTGGCGAATCGGGCCGTTGACGATCAGCACCGGCCCGGCGAACTGAGTCGTGGCGGCAACGCCGTGGATGTTGAAGAGGTCGGTGGCAACTGCCTCGCAACCGGCCAGGACCACCGGCAGGTATTCCGGTTTGCACCCGGCCATCACCGCATTGATGGCGACTTTCTCCACGGTGCACTCGACGAGGTCAGGCGCCATGACGCAGACGACCTCGTCAGGATCGTGGCTTGTTCCTTCCAGCATTCGCTGGACCCGGTCCTCGGTGGGCGGAACCACCGGAAGACCGTCAGACCATCCGAAGGAGATCATTGCCTCGAACGGATCGATCGCCGGGGCGACTGTCACGCGCCGCGAGCGAAGACCGCCAGACTGATGGCTGAGCCGCTCGAATATGCCCGGCTCGAAGATCTTCGACCCACACCCGGGCCGGCTGGCCGGAAGGCCGATCCCCAGACCGTCGATGCCGGTCAGTCGCTCCCACTCCTCCCGGTTCCATCCAGGCGCCGATTCAACGACCGTCCCTTCTTTGATTCGATAAAGGGTCGGGGTGGTCTCGGTCTGAAGTTCCCAGGACAACCCGAGGTCGGTGTCGTCGATCACCCTGAGACCCTTGGGGAACGAGGGGTCGTCCTGGCTGGCGATGGCGGCGCCGGTACGGGCCGCGATCACGCCGAGGACGGGTTCGACCATCTGGCAGGTCTCGCAGTCGCTCTTGACCACCACCAGGAAACCCTCATCGAGGTCGGCGAGCATGCTTACCCGGGGTTTGTCACCCCAAACTTTCATCAACTCTGGGCGGTGATTGCCAGGGCCAGGTCCGAATCGCCCCGGGCCAGCGGCAACTCCACGACTTGGTTCCTCTCGGCCGAAAGGTCCGCCGCCAGATAGACCTCCATGGTGAGCCTCGCCAGGCGCGGTTCGACCATGACCGGACGGTCGTAGGCCACTGCCTCGAGAAAGTGCAGGGTCTCCCGCTCCATGGGACCGGCGTAGACGTGGTCGACATACTCACCGGGCATCGTCGAAAGTGGGAACTGCACGCCGTTTTCCATCGTGTTCAGAATGATGTCTTTATGCGAGGCGTCCATGAGGAGCGCGCCCTCGGTTCCGATGAACTCGATCCAGGTCGTCGAGAAGTTCGGGTAGCCGGGAGGAAGCGACCATCCGGCCCCGATCGTCACCACGACCCCGTCGTCCATCGTGATCATCAGCATCATCGTGTCGGCGACGCCGTGGCTGGCTTGGCGGGCCCCGAACGCTTCCTGGGCATACACCCTCACGGGGCGTCGAGGAGCGAGACACCACAATGAGAAGTCGATGTCGTGGGTCGCCTCCATCACGGCCGGCGAAAGCTTAGTCCGGTTGCCGATCTTGGCTCCCAGAGAGCGGGTGATGTGCCGGCTGATCAGAACGCTGACCGGGTCCCCGAGGGTTCCATCGTTGAGGCTCCGCCGGACGAACGCCTGTTTGACATTGAACCGCTGGGAATAGCCGACAGTGAACTTGAGAGCCTTGGCCTCAGCGATCTCGATCAGGTCGTCGGCCTCGTCGAGAGTGATGGCGATCGGCTTCTCGAGGAGAACGTGCTTGCCGGCGAGGAGAGCGGCCCGGGTGATCGGATAGTGGGTCGTCTCCGGGGTGGTCGAGACCATGACCGCGTCTATCTCAGGATTGGCAACGATCGTCTCCCAGTCGGTGACGGCGGTGGCCGGGTTGGTCTTGGCCTTCATCTCCGCCAGTCGATCCTCGTTGATCTCGGCAATATGGAGCGAGCTCACCAATGGGCTGTTGGCAGCGGCGATGGCGCGGATCCCGCCACACCACCCCGTTCCGATGATCCCGACATTGACCTGTTTCACCGTTTCCTCCTGGCTTTCTTAGAGCAATTCTTGCGGCTTGATGGGCAGCGGCACCGCCCGCCCGGTTCGCGCCGACAGATCCATGGCCATGGTCAGCAAAAGGTTGCGGTGACCGTCAGCGGCGGTGGCATGCGGCGTGCTGATCCCGGTTGTCAGACGATTGAACCAGGTCATGGTCTCCTCCCGCATCGGGCCCCAAAGGAGGCCGTCGGAGAGGTCGCCGGGTGGATAGCTTCCGATGAAATCGACATGGCGTTCGACCTCCGGTCGGAACCCCTTCGACGTGTACCCGGCTCCCTGGGCGATCTCGGAGGCGATGATGACGTCGCGGTGGGTGTCCTCTATGTCGATCACTCCCAGGGTCCCGACGATGCCGATCTCAAGACCGTAGACCGCACCCGGCCACACCGTGGGAAGCGCCCATGAGATGTTCATGCTCCAGATGGTGCCGTCGTCCATTGTGAACAAGCCGAAAGTGGCGTCCTTGGTTCCGAGCTCGCCGAGCACCTTGTCGGTGGAGCGGGCGTAAACCTCGACCGGGGTCTTCCCCTCCATCAGCCACATGCACATGTCGAGGCTGTGGGTTCCGGACACGACCATCGGGGTAAGGGTCGAGCGCTGATCGGTCTTGCGGAGAGTGGCGATCGGGACCATTCGATTCATGAAGGCCCGGGTGACGACGCTGGTCACTTCGCCGATCTGCCCGTCACGCAGTCGCTGCTTGACCGTCAGGAAACGACGCCGGAAACGCTGCGTGTAGCCCATGACCGCATCGATTCCGCCCTGCTCGATCGCGTTGAGAACTCGCTCGGAGTCGACCGGGTCGGTGGCCAGAGGCTTCTCGATGAACAGCGGCACCCTCAATTCGGTCGCCGCCAGGATCGGCTCGACGTGTTCGTTCTCGGCCGTCGCGATGATCACGGCTGTCACTTCCGGGCGGGCCAGGAGCTGAGCCAGGTCAGTCGTCACAAAATCTGCCCGCGTGTCTTCGGCCAGTCGCCGGGCGGTGGCTTCGTCGATGTCGCAGAGACCCAGCCAACCGACCGCCGCCGTCTCTCGGGCCAGCTCGGCTCGCACTCTCCCGATGGTGCCGCAGCCGATGATTGCAAGGCCGATGGGTTCGCTCATCCGCTAACCCTCGTCTCGAGCCCCATGAGCCGGGCAGCGTTGCCACCGCAGATGGCCGCCCGCTGCTCGTCATTGAGGCCCGGCGTCCTCGCCACCAACCCGATGGGATCCGACTCTCCCATGTCGTAGGGATAGTCGGTGCCGAGGACGATGTGTTCGGCCCCGTACTTTTCGACCAAGAACGACAATTGGTCCGGTTCGAAGACCATGGTGTCGAAGTACAACTGGCGCAGATAATCGCCCGGGGGCTTGGGCAACCCCTCGCGGACGTCCTCGCGGGCGTGATAGGCATGATCCATCCGTCCGGCATACGCCGGCATGTAGCCGCCGCCGTGGGCCACGACGATCTTGAGGCCGGGAAAGCGCTCCAAGGTCCCGGCGAAGATGAGGTTGGCGATCGCCAGAGTGTTCTCGATCGGGTGTCCGATCACATTGAAGAAGTAATGCTCGGTGAGCCGCTGGGGATGGGTGAACCCGGTGGGATGTATGAAGATCACCGCTCCGGTTTCCTCGACCGCCGCCCAGAAGGGATCGAGCCGCGGAGCGGAGATCTCCTCGCCCTCGATGTTGGTCCCGATCTCCAGACCCTTGAAGCCCTAGTCGACCATGCAACGGCGCAATTCGGCGACCGCGGCGGACGTGTCCTGCAGCGGCGCTGTTCCCAACCCGATGAACCGATCCGGGTATTGACCCACCAGATCGGCAAGTTCGTCGTTGATCGTGCGGGAGACCTCGGCGCCGAGCACCGGGGCGGCCCAGTAGTACGTCTGGTAGGGAGCAATGGCCAGGGCCTGGATGTCGACCCCCATCCGATCCATGTCGGCCAACCGCTCCTCGACCGATTCCATCTTCGGCTTGATGTCGACCAACTGCCGGCGGTTGACCTCCTTGGTGAGGGCATTCCCGAACGACAACGGGACATGCCCGATCCGGTCAGCCTCAGCCTTCATCAATTGCCCAGCCGGCCCGCACTCGCGATGACAGTGAAGGTCGATGACCGGAACCCCACCCGAGGACACCGCCATATATTTCGCTCCTATCTATTCAAGCCCGAAGTCAGACCATGCACGATATAGGATTTCGCGACGGAAGGTGGAAGTGGCCCCAAGCGGCACCCACCACTCACCACTCACCACCCACCACTACAAAGAGATCAACAGGCGTCGCAGGCGCCCATGACCATGGCCAGCAAGGTGTAGTAGCCGACGGTGGCGCTGAGTTCGACGACTCCGGATTCGCCCAGCAGGGCTTTGGCCCGCTCGAAGGTTCCCGACGACACCGTGCTACCGGTGCATAACTCGCGGACGAAGCTGATGAATAGCGACTCAGACTCGGTGAGGGATCCGCCGCCATCGCGCAAGTGATCGAGGACCTCCTCCCGCACCCCGGCCGCCCGGGCCAGGGGCAGATGGGAATCCCACTCGAAGGCACAGCCATGGGCCAGGGCAGCTGTGAGAATGACCAGTTCCCGATCGTGGTCCAGAAGGGACGAGTCGAATCGAATCTTGGCTCCTAGCTCGGCGACATGCCTCGCCACCTGTGGGCTGTGCAACAGCACTTCAAAAGGGCGGATCATCGAACCGCGGCTCTCGACCACCCAATCGAATGTCTCGACCTGTTCGGGGCTGAGATCCTGATCGCGATCGGTGATCAAACGGATACGGGCCATGTGAAACCCTCCAAAGGCTACGCCTCCTTGACTCTGCCTATTCCTGCCCGGCGCCGGACTACCTCGGCTATGGCCGAGTTGTCGAGATCCCCGAGCCCGGCGGCTTCACCCTCGGCGAGGGCAGTCCGCACCACTTCGATGAGATCGGCCGGCGCTCCGACCGATGCGGCATGCTCGATCATCAGCCGGGCGTCTTTGTGAGTCTGTCGGAGCCGGGCCGCCGGCGGGTCGTGCGTGCCGGCGACGATGTTGTCCCCGTAGACATCCATCACTTTCGAATAGGCAAGGCTGTCCTTGAGCACCTCGAGGATTCGCTCCAGATCGAGGCCGGCCAACTCGGCGGTCACAACGACCTCCGCCAAAGCCATCCGTTGGATGCTGAGCATCTGATTGACGATCAGCTTCACCCGGGCACCGGCCCCGACCGGTCCGACGTGATGGTGAGAGCGACCGATGGCCTCGAATACGGGACGCCCCTTCTCGTAAGCTTCGGGAGTGCCTCCGAACATGACCACGAGTTGGCCCGACGCCGCGAACGGAGCGTTTCCGCTGACGGTGGTGTCGCCGTAGTCGATGTCTGCCGCCGCCAGACCCGCGGCGTTGGACACTGCATCCTCGGGGCGGCCGGTGGTGGTATCGAGGGCGAGCAGCCCCGCAACCCCCGAAGACGAAATTCCTTCCTCCCCCAGGCAGACCCGGCGCGAAATGTCGGAATCGGGCAACGACAACAATGCCGCCCAGCATCCCTGGACCGCTTCTGCCGGGGACTGCGTTGCGACCCCGCCTGCTGCGGAAAACGCTTCGAGGCTGGCGGGACTCGGGTCGTATCCGCGGAGTGCGTGCCCGCTCGCTCGCAACCGGTTGGCCATCCGCGAGCCCATGATTCCGAGACCGATCACGGCGATGCTTCTCTCAGTCATCAGAGGCGGTACAGATTGGCGGGGTTGCCCACGAGGATTTTGGTCTGGAGAGCGGCATCCGGTGCCCACCGGGCGAGTTGTTCGATCAGGTCGGCGTCGTTGGGCATGTCTCCGAACTTGTTGGGGTGAGGCCAGTCACTCGCCCACAACATCCGGTCGGGGTTGGCTTCGATCAAGGCGTGCGCCAGCGGCACCACTGCATCCCATGGTGGAAGGTCGCCCACCCCGAGGCGATTCGGGCCCGACAGTTTCATCCAGGTGTTTCCTTCCTTGATGAGGTCGACCAATGCTTGGAACGGTGGATAGGTAACGCCCTCGGTGGCCGGCATATACCCGAAGTGTCCGATCGAGATCGGGACTCGGACCCCTCGGAGGATTGGGACGAGGTCGGGAAAGTGCTGGCCGGCGAACAGAAACTCGATGTGCCAGCCAAATTCTGCAATTCGCCCGGCCAGAGTCGGGATCTCCTCGAGTTCGATCGGCATGCCTCCCACGTTGTCGAGGTTGAGACGAACCCCCCGCACTCCCCGGCGGTCCAATGCGGCGAGTTCATCATCCGACACCGACAGGTCGATGGCCACCACAGCCCGGGCCTGATCGGGGATCCGGTCCATCGCTGTCAGGATGGCCGTGTTGTCGATCCCGTAGATCGACGGTTGGGTGAAGACGACGCGCTCGATCCCGATCTGGCGGTGCATTGCCAGCATGTCGGCCAGGTTCGAGTCGGGAGGCGTGTAACCGCGGTTGGGGATCATCGGATATCGCGACTCGAAGACGTGGGTGTGACAGTCGGTAGCACCCGGGGGCGTAATCAACGTCGACCGCCTCGTGTCCCGAACCGGAGGTTGGCAATCAGGGATTTCGCTCATGCCTATGCCACCGGATTCCGCAGCGTCCCGATACCGTCGATCGAAACCTCGACAACATCTCCAGCGGCAAGGTATTTGGGTGGATCGAAGCCGATTCCAACCCCGACTCCGGTTCCGGTGGCGATGACGTCACCGGGCTCCAGAGTCATCACCTCTGAGAGGGTCACGATCAACGACTCGACGTCGAATATCAAGTCGGAGATCGGCACCCTTTGGCGAAGCTCGCCGTTCACGGTGGTTTGGAGCCACGACGACCGAATATCAGGCAATTCGTCGATCGTGGTTATGCAGGGTCCCATCGGGCAGAAGGTGTCGGGGCTCTTGCCAACGAACCACTGCACGTGTTTCTGCTGGAGGTCGCGGGCAGTGACATCGTTGACGATGGTCCACCCGAAGACGTAGTCGAGTGCGGTCTCCCTCCGGGCCCCCCGGCAGCTTCCTCCGATGACTACCGCCATCTCCCCTTCGTAGTCTGTGGTGC
>JANMST010000517.1:0-21542 GCA_031389635.1 Acidimicrobiia bacterium
CTCGCTTCGGCACAATCCCCGGCCAAGGTGGACCCCGGTCGAGCGGCCCTGCTGCAGACCGACGTGGAGTGGGCCAGGGTCGCCTCGGCGGGCAAGGACGTCGAGAAGATTCTGTCCTACTGGTCGGACGACGCGGTGGCCTATCCGCCAGGGGTGGCCGCGGTCTCCGGCAAGGCCGCGATCCGCAAATACGTGAGCACCAGTCTCAAGACGCCCTTCTTCTCCATCAGCTGGAAGCCCGCGCAGGCCGTGGTGGCGGCCTCGGGAGACCTTGGCTACACCATGGGAAGCAACGAGATCACGTTCGCGGACCAAAACGGGAAGGTCACGCGCGCGCAAGGTCGTTACCTGACGGTGTGGCGTCGCAACGGAGGCGGCCCGTGGAAGTGTGTGATCGACTTCTGGAACGATTCGCCCTTCCCGCCCCCCGTGATTCCGGGGCGCAAGGTCCAGCCGAAGAAGAAGGGGTAGTGGGGGTAGAGCACGGGGCGACCGTCGCCTGAGCTGCGCGATCTGCATCCCGCAGCGCCCTACCACGATGCAAGCGCTACATCGCTTGTTGACATGAACTGACGAACGGCCACGCCGCCCGAACTCAACGAGCCGTTCGGAGAGATCAAGACTTTCAGAATCCCTCCGTTTACTGCCTGGAGGGCGAATTGTCCCCGCGGTTCGATGACCAAAAGATTCTGGTCGTCCTGCCCGGTGCTGACTGCATTGCCCCCTAGAAACGGTGACCCCGTCAGAACGCGCAGCGCGCCAGTTTGCTGATCGATCTCAAATCCGTCGACATGCCCCACATCCGGACCTGTGATGTTGAAGTTCGCCGCAACCGCGTAAAGGAAGCGACCTGACGGATGCGCCACCAACTGCACCAAACGCTCCGTCTGCAACGGCCCGGATTCGATCGGAAGTCCCGGGATGGCGGTCAACGCTCCCGAACTCTCGATTCGAAAGCCCTGGATGAGCGTTCCGAATGCCGCGTAGACGAAGCGGTCGCCGACGCTTTGAATGAGCCAGAAGCCAGGATTTGCCTGGCGTTGGGTCGCGGCCTCCATGCGGAGATCTGACAAGGTGCCGGACGAAGGGTCCTGGGCGAATGAGAGGGCCACGTTCTCGAACGGCGACACGGTTCGCTGGGCCACGCAGTAGAGCCGCTGACGAGCAGATGCGCACACATACGTCCTGTATACAGGCTCGATCGTCCCACCCGGCACAACTGGCCCGAACGGAGATCCCGGCAGCACGGACGGACCGCCTCCCACTTGTCTTGGGTCGTGCCCTCGAGACGGGCGACGGTCGCTTGGAGCTCGGCGATGTCGTCGATCATCGAGAACCAGCGGCGATAGAACCCGCCGTGGGTCAAAACGAATGGATCTTCGCTGGGGGCGAAAGCGAGTTCGAGTGTCAATGCATGCTCTCCTGATTGGGTCGGGTGGTGCTAGCCACGAGATCGCTTGCGGTCACCGTTCCTGCCCGGCGACCACAGCCTCGATGGTCGTCCCGAGGTCGTCGAGGATCACCGTGGCCGCATTGCGCCCGGGGCCGCCGGTGATCGACCCACCGGGATGGGTCGTGGCTCCAGTTTGGTACAGGCCGGGGATCGGCATCCGGTGCTGGGCCCAACCCGGCACGGGACGCTGCGGACCTCCGTAAGCCAGCCCGCGGTCACCACCGTGAATGGTCCCTCGCCACATGTGCGGGTTAGAGGCCTCGATGTCGACGGGGCTCTTTGCTTTGCGGGCCAAGATCTTTTCATCGGTCAGGTTCGGCGCGCAATCCTGAAGCATCTTCAGGTGCTCGTGGGCGAGCCGGTCTTTGCCTGTCTCCCAATCACCAAGCTCCTCGGGGGCCTCGTACGGAGCCAGGCTGAGGATCTTCACGGTGTGATGTCCCTCCGGGGCCCGTGATGGGTCGACAATCGTGGGAGTGGCGAAGAGCAGGAACGTTCCCGGTCGATGAAGACGACCATGGCGAAGCAGCCTGGCGAACTCGATGACGTCTTCTGCCCATGGTGCCGGTCCTGCCGACACCACCTCGATCTCCTCTCCATCGACTCTGAATCGGGGCGGTTCGGTCGTGGCGTAGTAGGAGGCAAACGACGAAAGGCCCTCGTCGTAGGTGTCGACTCCGTAGAGGAAGTCATCTCCCCACAGCTCGGACGGTGCCATGCCCACGAGGGTCTTGATGTGGATGGAGGAGACGACGCCACGTCTCGCCCGGTATTGGTCTCCCCTCTCGGTCTCCACCCCGACACACCGTCCGTCCTCGATGATGAGGGACTCGACGAATGTGTTGGTGATGACCTCCCCGCCTGCCTTCTCGATCGCGGCGACCGTGGCCCGGGGCAGGCTGGCGGATCCCCCGAGCGGAATCGACCAACTCCGCCGTTGCCGCGCCCCAATGAGGGAGTAGGCGAGGTAGCCCGAACCGGGCGAGTCGAGCGGCTGTGCGGTCTGGAACGCCATCCAGGCCATGAAGGCCCGCATGTGACGGCTCTCAAACTCGCGTTTGATCACGTCCCATGCCGACATCACGTTGCGGCGCATCCACACCATGCCGTGCGGGTGCTGGGCGAGACGCTCGTCGAGCGAAGGCCCGTAACCGATGGGGGTGAACCGGTAGGCGCCATAGACACCTTTGACTTCCTCGAACTCGTCGAGCATTCGCTGATAGGACACGGCGTCGTCCTTCGAGAAGCGCCCGATCTCCTCAAGGGTGCGGTCGAGGTCGAGCCACATCGTGAGATGCTCCCCGTCCGGAAACACCACGTGTGCCACTGGATCCGGCTCCACGTATTGCAGGCCGAACTCCGAGATCAATCCGAGCTCATCATGGGCGAGGACCGGGTTGACCTGGATCATTGTCTGACCTGTGGAACAGGTGTCGAACCCGAACCCGGGCAGCAGGATCTCCTCGGTAGCGGCTCCGCCGCCCGCCTCAGGCCGTGCGTCCAGCACCACCACCTCATGGCCTGCCTTGCTGAGATAGGCCGCGGTGATCAGGCTGTTGTGCCCGCCCCCGGCAATCACGAAGTCTGTGGTCGTCGTCAACTTGTCATCTCCTCGGTCGGCTCGGGGGGTATCACGGGTATCAACAAGTGGGAAGGGTGGTCGGGGCCGACGTGAAGCGTCACCGAGCCGCCGAACACCTCCTCGGGACGTGCGTCCGGATCGGCGTGGGTCATGCCACCCGTGCCACGAGTGGCGTAGTAGAAGGTCTGGCCGTAGTCGTCCAGCGGGCCCCGGTATTCGTAGTCGCGGCCTCTGACCCAGAGCTCGAGCCGATACCCGGGTGGGACCACGATGCAGGTGGGGACGATCTCGATGTCGAGCTCGTACACGGCTCCCGGCTCCAGCGGCTCGGCCTGGTAGTGGGGGTGAAAGGGTCGCCAGGGAAGGGTCCGATCCAGGTCGAGGGCGCGATGGGAGGCCCGCAGCCAGCCGTTGGCTATCGGAGTGTTGGGATCCGTGGACCCCTCGAATGTCACTTCGTTGCCGCCGGGGTCGAACAGCTGGAGGACCAAGAACAGATCGGCATCCGTCGTCTCCGACGAGATGAACAGCTTGGCGGCGAAAGGCCCCGTGATCTCGGTTTCCTCAGTGAAGGGAGCGGTGGCGAAATGGAGCCCTTCGCCCAACGCGTGGTACTGGAATGACGCATCAAACTCGATCGGCTCCGGGGACATAGACAGATCCGCATGTAGGTTCAGCGAGGTCCATCTGGTGCGGGCCAGGGGCCACTCGTTCTCGCCGCGCCACTTGAACTTCTCGCCGGGGTGACGGATGTTGAGCTGGACACGTGGCGTGCGATCGAAGCCATTGTCCAAACCCTTGAGCAGGTGGTCGAAGAAGCGCTTCTGAAGGTCGCGCCCGTACGCGGAGTAGAAGTGGGTCCAATGGGTGTCGCCGTGCGCCTCGAGCCACTTGAGTTGCGACGACGCCTCAAGGAACCCGTTGAAGTTCCCCCTTGGATGAATCCCCTGGCCTCCCCAGTTCGCCGCCGTGAGGAAGGGGACCGTTACCCGCCCCAGGTCGATGCCCCGGGCCATATGCCAATCGTCGTAGAAGGGATGCGCCTTCAGTTCGGGGAACGACTCGACCCGGTTTTGCTCGAGCTCCTCGTCCGAGAGGTCCACCGGCCCCGCCACCGATTGCCCCGTGGTCGGGTTGAGCGGGGCGCGTGATCCCCGACCATGTTGGATCGGGTTGATCTGTCGCTCCTGCCAGCGCTTGCTGAACTCGCTGAGGATCCCACCGTGGTAGTAGGCGTCGCGATAGGGGTCGTTGAATCCTTCCCAGGCGATGAAGGCGGTCAGGTGCTCGGGCTGGCGCGCGGCGGCGGCCCAGGCCATGACTGCGTAGTAGGAGATGCCCATGAGCCCGACCTTGCCGTTGCTCCAAGGTCGCGCGGCCGCCCACTCCACTGACTCGGCGATGTCGTCGTACTCCTGGGGATTGCGGGGCCAGAGGATGCCGGGTGACCAGCCCGCCCCTCGTGAGTCGACCCGGACTACGACGTAGCCGTACGGCACCCAGCGCTCCGGGTCGGTGACCTCCCAGGCCTGATACTTCCCCGTCGAGCCCTCGAGGACACTGGGATCCTTGGCCACGAGCTTGTCCCACTGCATCTGATAGATCGGCCCGTTGAAGGAGAGGCCCTTGGCGTACACGCCATGCGAGAGGATGACCGGGTAATCGCCCTCTGCTTTGGGTCGGAAGACATCGGCGCGCAGTACCGCCCCATCGCTCATGGGTACCGGCACCTGGTAGTCGATCAACATCGAGTCGGCCGACACGGTGAACGTGTTCTCGTCACCTGTGGAGGTCATATGACCCTTCCGCTCAGTCTCTCTGCCATCCAGTCGTCCACCCGCGGAGCAAACTTGTAGGACAGGTTGCTGACGCCGTGGGTGGCTTCGTCGACTGTGATCAGGGTGGCGTTGGGGGCCTCGTCGGCGATCCGCCGTGCGTGCTCCACGCCGATCAGAGGGTCCAGCATCCCGTGCACCACTACCAGTGGCTGAGCGATCTTCTCCGCCACCCCGCTGAGATCGAGCAGCTTCGCCTTTTCCCGCGCCTCCTCGTCCGACGACGACCACGAGTACTTGCGGAAGGCGCCCCGGGTCACTTCGGGTAGTTCGTCCCAGCAGTCGATCCAGCTATAGGGGCCGCAGTTGGCCACGGCGGCGGTGACCCGCGGCTCGAAGGCGGCCGCGCGGCAGGCGTAGTAGCCACCCAGGCTGGCCCCAATCAGGCCGACCCGGCTGGCGTCAATGCGGTCGTAACTCTCCAACAAGTCGATGGCGGCGGAAACGGCCACCTCGTAGTCATGGCGGATCGGCAGCTTCGGACTGATCTCACCCTGGCCGGGGCCGTCAAGGCTGAGCACGGCCATCCCACGGCGAAGCAATGACCCCCGCCCGCTGTGGCGTTGCTCCTTGGTCGAGTCCAAACCGGGGAGGAAGATCACCATGGGGTGGGGACCGTCACCGGCGGGGATGCTCAGCAAGCCCGAGAGATCGGCTTTTGGGAAGGGGATCGCGACCTTCTCGACCGGGGGCTCCATGTAGGGCAGAACGCGGTCATGGCACTCCACCATCTTGGCCAGGCCAAGGGCATGAGCGTTCTCGTCGTCGACGGAGAGGAAGTAGGAGAGGTGATAGCACCGCGCCGCCGACACGAAGAAGCCGACCGCGGAGATGCGACGACCGTCGTCCCACGCCTGCTCGCCCATCTCCTCGTGGGCTCGGGCGGTCTCGGTCCATTCCAGGCCCCAATCCGACCAGTCGTCAATCCTCCCCATAGTCGCCGTAAGGTCGCCGAGTTCGATGTGACCGTGGAGGAACCGGGCCGCCCATATGTCGAGTACCTCCTGGACCTGTGGATCCCGGTGGTGAAGGGTGCGGGTGGCAGCGGGGTCGACTCTCATTACAGCGCTCCCGCCCTCTCCACCATCGGGGCGACAGCGACCGCCTCACCTTTTCGTATGGAGGACTCCAATGCGGCATGGACCACGGCGAGAGCCCGGATGGCCTCCAGGGCACCGACCTCGATGTGGGCCTCACCTCTAATGGCGAGTGCGAACTCGTCGAGTTGCTCCCGGAACATGTCGGTGCGGGGTATGTCGACTGGAGGCCTGACGGACTCCCGATAGGCCTGGCTGAAAAGCGTGCTCTTCGCGTCGACCAGATGGGACTCGTCCCAGTTGTTGAAGTCGAGGTCGTAGAACAAATTCGCCTCGGTCCCCTGGAGACGGAGCTGATAGACCCCCGGCGAGGCCCATCCGGTGCCCAGGTATCCGAGAGGGCCCGACTCGAACTCGAGTATCGACATGATGGCGTCGGGCACCTCGGCCCTGGTGTACAACTTGCGGGCGACGCTGGAGACGGCGGCCACCGGTCCGAGCAGATACTGGAGGGTGTCGGCGTGGTGCACCCCCAGCTGGATCATTGCCCCGCCCGGGCTTTTGTCGGCGAACCAGCGCCACGTGTCGGTGGTCAGTTCGAGCCCGCGTTCGTTCGAGAAGTTCGCCTCGGCCAGGGAGACCTGACCCATCTTGCCGGTTTCAACCCATTGCTTCATGGCGCGATGGCCACCGAGACGGCGGGCGCTGTGGCCCACCGCGAACGGCACCCCCGTAGCGGCCGCCGCCCGGGCGATCTCGCCGGCGTCCTCCATCGTGTGCGCTATCGGCTTGTCGGTGTAGACGGCCTTGCCGGCGTCGAGGCACTCCAAGATCACGCCTCTGTGCGTGTCGTTGGGCGTCGTCACCAGCACCCCTTCAATTTCTGGGTCGGCCAGCAGCTCGTCGAGGGTCGAGGCGGACCTCAGAACGCCGAACTCCTCCTGAAACTCAGAGCGGCGCTCGGGAGAACGCGAGAAACAACTCGCCAGCTCGATCACTGATCCCCGCTGCGCGCCTCGGGCCAGCACCCTCGCCCAGCGGCCCAGCCCGATCGATGCCAGTTTCACCCGTTCAGTCAACTTCCGCCTCCTTGTCAGCCTCGATCACCATGTCGAGCTCCTCGATGTTGTTGGGAAAATCGTCGTGGGGAAAGAAGCAGACGAGCGACAGACGCTCGCCGCGATCGGCCATGGTGGCGTGCGGTGTTTTCGCCGGGATTCGATACCACGATCCAGGCCCGACGGAGTGGAAAACGCCATCGAGCCAAACCCGGCCGGTTCCCGCGACGACGTACACGATCTCCTCGCTCTGCGGATGCAAATGAGGAGACCTGGAGGGGACGTACTCGATTACCACCTGTCGCACGGTCGACGCACCCGGCCCGGCTTCCTTGAACGGGTCGGATGCCGTGCGTCCAGGAAAGTCGCGAAACCGGAGCTCGTCCGGGCCGACGACGGTCATGGCCTCCCTCTCCTCAACTTGAGGATCGATTCCACGGCGGCGGCTATCTCGTCTGCCACTGTCTTGGCGAAATCAGCGGCTCTTCCCTCGTCAGCCCAGGCCGGGTTGCCGTACCAGCCATCGTTTGCGATCTCGGTGACATCGGTTATGTAGCCGTAGACCTCGCGCGAACGGCGCATGGCGTCGAGCCGGTCGGCTCGTTCCGGCCGGGTCGGCTCTCGAGCCCGGTCGACCTGCGCGAGCTCGGGATCGTGGGCGAGGACGGCGAGTGTCTCGATCCCGCCACCATGAGTGAGCTCTCCTCCGACGGGGGCGTAGATGCGTTGCGCCGTGTAGCACGCGTGAGCCGTGACCACGAGGACCTCGTTGTCGGCTTGGAGGTCGGTGGCCACTGCGTCGAGGGAGGCGATGTTGCCCTCATGCCAATTGACGAAAACGAAGGTGTGGGCGCCCATGTCCACCATCTCCTCGCAGAGGTTGGAGAGATATGACTCGAAAACGTCTCGCCGGAGCGAGATCGTGCCCGGATGGCCGGCATGGATCGGGGTGACGCCATATTGGCCCGCGGGGACGACGATGGCGTCGAGGATCTCGGCGAGCTCTGTGGTGACCAGATTCGCGGCCATCGTGTCGGTCCCGCACGGGAGGTGAGGGCCGTGCTGCTCAACGCTCCCAAACGGCATCACCACGACACCGGTGCGGTCCACCAGCTCGGCCACCTCGGGGGACGTGAGGTCGTAGATCGATCGCCGTGCCACGCTCACCCGACCTTCGCCGTGGGCGGGGTCACAACCGGGTGGAGAGGAGGTTGGGAGTCGAGGATCCGGCGCGCCTCTGCGGCCGCCTGGCGACGAAGAGCCAGCTGGCTCTCTTCGGTGTACCAGGACATGTGTGGGGTGAGGATCACGCGATCGTGGACACTGTGGAACACGGTCACGTCCGGCGGCTCCCGCTCGAACACATCGAGCGCGGCCATCGCGGGTCGGCCCTGGTCGAGGGCCGCCACGAGGGCTTCGGTGTCGACGAGGGCACCGCGAGCGGTATTGACCAGAATCGAGCCCTCTCTCATCATCTGCAGCTGATCCGCCCCGAGAAGGTAGCCACGAGCTTCAGGGGGAGCGTGCAGGGTCACGACGTCAGCGCCGCCGAGCAGTTCGGGCAGCCCGACCAGACGGGCATCGACCTCTCCGAGGACTTCCATCAGATCGGTCGGCTCGATGGCCGGCTCGACCACGAGGAAGCGCTCAAACCCTACGCCCTTCAGCATCACGGCAACTTTGCGCCCGATCCGTCCGAGACCCACCACCCCGACGTTCAGCGAGGAGGGCAGCCTGAGGGGACCCAAACTGGCCACCCCCCAGGACCCACTTCGGAGCTGACGGTCGGCCTGAGTCAATCGGCGGAGGCATGCAAGGACGAGAGTGACTGCATGCAACGCCACTGCGTCTGTGCCGTAGTCCGGGACGTTCGCCACCCACATCCCCAGTGAGCGAGCGGTGTCGAGATCCACCCCGTCTACCCCTACACCAAGTCGGACTATGGCCCGGCAGCCGAGTGCCTCGAGTGTCTCGGCATCGAATACCGACGAAGAGCCGGCAAGGATGACATCGGCGCCTTTTGCGACCTCGAGGATCTCAAAAGGGTTCCGCCCTGGCCCGGAACTGAGTTCGACATCGCCCAGCACCTCACGCTCGATGTCGAAATCGTCGAACCGGGTTCCGATGATCGCCACTTTGGGTCGCCTTGCGCTCACGGGTGACCGAGTGTATTGAGCAAACGTTTGCGTAGCAACATCCGCTGGTCGGTCGGTTTGGTGGTGGGAGAACTTGGGTTTGGGTGAACCACTATCCCCGCAGCTTCGACCGCCGCCACACCCGCCCGTGCGTCATCGACCGAAAGCGCCTGGGACTTCCCGATGAACAACGAGCTTTCCCGCCAGCGCTGCAGCCTCCACCAACACGCCATGACTCTTGTGTGAGGTCCGCCGCCGATCATCGCAGTATCTTGGTGCCCTAACGTTTGCGCAGACCGAGGAGGGACGAGAGAGATGGACCCAGAAAATGTCGCGATCGTCGAGGAGGTAGCCGGCTCCGACATTCCCGTGGAGCTCAAGTACGTGGAGACCTGGGATGGTCTCTACGCGCCCGTCGGTCTTCGTCTACCGCCGGGCGACGGTCCCCATCCACTCGTCCTGCTCGCTTCGGGGAACGGCGGGGGCGGCATGGCCTGGATCCGGGAAGCCGTGGCCAACCGCGGCTACATCATGGAGCGTCTCCTCGGCCGAGGTTATGCCTGCGCCTGGATCCGATATCGGACCGAAGTCGAGCTCGGTTACGAAACGGGTGGTCGGTTGGTCCGGGACACGAGACAAGGCCGAGACATGTTCAACCGATCACCGCTCGAGTACGAGGACGAGGTCGCGATCGTCGAGCAGCTCAAGCAGGACCCGCGCATCGACGCCGACCGGATCGGTCTGATCGGGATGAGCCACGGCGGAGAGATGGTGCTGAAGATCACCTCGGAGTATCAGGGCATCAAGGCGGCAGTGGCTTCCGAGCCGGCCGCACATGAGTTCCTTGCCTTGACTCCCGACGACACCGCCTTCGTCGAGCCGGATACCGGGATGCGCAACATCGAGGAGATGCAGATGGCGGAAACCGAGAAGGTTCGCTCACGCATCGACCTGGAGAAGGCGATGGAGCGGATCTCGACCATCGACACGCCGATCCTGGTCATGGGGCGGGACAACGATCATCTCCAGGGGATATTCCGGGTCTCCTACGAATTGCTCGCCGAGGCTGGGAAGCCGGTGAAGTGGGTCAGCTGGGACCACGACCTCCATGGGTACGTATACCCGTTGCGCGGTCCCGATGGCCAATACCAGGTCAACGAGGTGGCCGGAGCCGCTATCGACGGCGTCCTCGACTACCTGGACGACCACTTGTAAGTCCCAGGGCGAGGAGAGCGGGAGGCTGAGCGGTAGGCCGCTGAGCTGACCGAGTCTCAGCTGAGACCGTCGGAGACGTCCTTGTTCGCCGGGACCAGAATGACGCTGGTGCCTTCGGCGTGTCGGGACAACATCGATGCGAAGTCCTGATCCCCGAGGCGAGCAATCGCTCCACGAGGGCAGAGCCCATGCGGCCCGTCCCGATCCAGCCTTCCCGATGCGGATACCTGTTCTTTGGCCACGTGTCCTCGCAGTCTCCTCGCAGTCCTCTCGCCTCCGGGCACGCGGACCGAAGTGCTTGTCATCCCGCAATCGTTTGTATTGTTAGATCTTCAGGTGGGCAGCGCCAACAGTCCGGGGCACCCGATCCGATACGTCCAGGGCGCAGGATTCCCGGATTACCACGGACAAGCTGAGCAATGAATAGCCTCGCGGCACGGTGTCGGCTCGAACCACCCTAAAAGACGTAGCACGCGAGGCGGGTGTGCACATCTCCACGGCGTCACGCGCCTTGAACCCCAGCACTGCCTCGATAGTCAACCCCGAGACGGTCGAGAGGGTTGCCGAGGCCGCTCGGAAGCTTGATTATCGCCCGCATCCATTGGCGCGAGGGCTGCGGACCAACCGCACCATGTCGGTCGGTGTCATCATCCCCGACGTAGAGAACCCCCTCTTCGGGCCGATCATCGCCGGGGTGGAGTCGGTATTGGTCGAGAAGGGCTACTCGGTGCTGATCGGCAACGCAGACAGGGGTCCCAGTCACGCCGACAGCCTCGTGGAGGACATGCTGAAGCGACACGTCGATGGGCTGATCCTCGCGACCCCGAGTCGGGACGTCTCCGACGCCGCCCGCGATGCACAACGAGAGGTGTCGATGGTGCTGGTCAACCGATCCGTGGACGACGACTCCATTCCCGCGATCGTCGGTGACGACCACGCCGGGATTGGCCTGGCGGTTAGGCACCTAAGGGAGTTGGGTCACGAGCGCATCGGCCATGTGGCCGGGCCCTCTTGGGTCTCGACAGGCAAGGGGCGGCGCGATGCGTTTCTCCACTGGATCGCGGCGGTGGGGCTCGACCCTGACGCCGATCTTGTCGAGGAGGCCGAGTGGTATCAAGTAGAGCCGGGGACAACTGCCGCCCTTGACCTGCTGGGCCGACATCCAGATCTCACTGCCATTGTCGCGGCCAACGACCTGTTGGGCCTGGGTTGCTATCGGGCGGTGCGCTCCCTGGGCAAGGTCATCGGAGTGGACGTTTCCATCACCGGCTACAACGACATGCCTCTTCTCGACCTGATGCAGCCCCCGATGACCGCGGTCAGGGTCCCATACCGCCAGATGGGCGCCGATGCTGCCAGCATGCTCCTCGCCTTGATCGCCGGAGAGGTCGTCTCCCCGGGTCGGGTGCTGCTCACACCCACACTCGCCATCAGGGCGTCGACGGCTCCCTCCGGCCGTTAGTGCGTTCTCCGGGGTTGTCCAGAGCGAGGTATAACCGGCAACAGCACCGAAGCCCTGTTGTCGGGGCCGGTGTGGATCGTCACCCGGCGGCCAAACACGTCCGCGGGACGGTCGAGCGGGTCGTCGTGGAGGAAGGGCCCGCATCCGGTCAGGCGGTTCTTGAAAGTGGTGAGCGACGCCTGGCCGAGATCACCCTCGTACTGATAGTCGTTGCCTCGGATCGACAGTCCGAGGCGGTAGGCGGCCAGGGCCACGATCGACGTCGGCCAGATCTCGACCTCGAGCTCGTAGACCTCGTTCGGCGTCAGCGGCTCCACGCGATCGTGGGTGTGATAGGGCCGGTAGGGGAGGGACAGCTCAGGGTCGAGGTGTCGGTGCGAAGCGCGCAGCCAGCCCTGAGCCAGCGGCGTGTGGGGGTCGATTGCGCCCTGAAACGTGAGCTCGTCGCCTTCGGGGTCGAAGACCCGCAGCACCGCGAAGATGTCGGCGTCCGTGGTCTCCGACGAGACGAAAAGCTTTAGGGCGATCGGCCCGGTGATCTCGGTCTCGTCGTCGAACGGCTCGAGGAGGAAAGTCACGCCGTTGCCGGTAGCGTCGTAGCGCACCTCTCGGCGAGCCGCCGGCTCCTCGCGAGAGAGGGTCACGTCACCGGCGTCGAGGTAGAGATTGGTCCATTCGGTTTCGGGGAGCGGCCACGCCTCGGCAGTGCGCTCCTCGAAGCGATCGACGTGTCGGATCTGGAGCCGGACCGGCGGCTCGTCGTCCCATCCGTTGTCTGCGTCTCTTAGAAATCGTGCAAAGAACCGCTTCTGCAAGCCCACTCCGTAGTCGGTGTAGAAGTGCGTCCAGTGTTCGAGACCGTGGAGTTCTAGCCATTTGCGCCGGGTGGCCGAGCGGACAAAGCCCTCCACGTTGCCCCTCAGGTGCAGCCCTTGGCCCCCCCAATTGCCCGCTGAGAGAAGGGGGACCCCGATTTTCGACCAGTCGGGCGAGCGGTCTCGATAGAACTGGTCGTCGAGGAGATGGTCCCGGACGTCGACTCCAAGGTCGGCCCGGTTGCGCTCCAGCTCGACCTCGCTAAGCGTGACGTCGCCGGTGACCGGAATCCTCGTGACGCGGCTCACCACGCCACGGCCTCCGAGGCCATGCTGAACGGTCTTCACCTGCATGTCGTACCAATTGGCCCAGAAGGTGGAGAGGATCCCGCCATGGTGGGTCATGTCCCGATAGCAATCCGCCGCGCCCTCCCACACGCAGATGGCGGCGAGGTACTCGGGCCGGCGGGAGGCTGCGTGCCACTGGTTGATGGCGTAATAGGAGATCCCGTTGAGACCCACCTTCCCAGAGCTCCACGGCTGGACGCCGGCCCACTCGATGCAGGCCACCAGGTCGTCGGTCTCACGTGGGGAGAACACGTCGATGTAGCCAGGGGAGCGCCCACATCCCCGGGAGTCGACACGGACCACCACGTAGCCGTCGGGCACCCACTTTTCGGGATCGACCACCTCCCAGCTCTGGTATCGGTTGCTCGAACCCGCTTCCACATCGGGGTGCTGGCTGGTCATCAGCCGCCACTGGTCGGGGTAGCCGTCCTGAAAGGCCAGTCCTTTGGCGTAGGGCCCGTAGGAGAGGATGACTGGGTAGGCGCCGTCAGGGTCGGGGCGGTAAACGTCGGCCCGGAGGACAAGGCCGTCGTCCATTTCGATGGGAATGTCCCAATCGATGTGCATCACTGTTGCCACTCCCGGCCGAGGGTACCGATTGTTGTTCTAGGGAGAGGTCGGCGGTTCGAGCCCGTCAACGCCCTCCCTGACAGTGTCTTTGAATGTGCTAGCGCTGGGCTTAGCACCCGGTCGGGTCATCCAAGGTCGGATTGCATCACAACACCACCGACCATCGCCTCGTAGTAAACGACGATGACCGGGTTGCCGTTCTCATAGGCAACCACGCCGATCCTGCCACTGGAGGATTCGGTCTGGCGGAAAGTGATGCCGGCACCGACGACGAGCGGCTTGTAGTTGCGGACCTCCAACACGTCGCCACCCGGGGTTTCATAGGTGATAGTCGGCAACTGCCAGGGACCCGACGAAGGCTCGTAGGCGATGTTGGGTTTCGGGCATTCGGACTGGCTGACCGGGTTGCCCGGAGTGCCCAGGGTGCCGTCGTAATGGCGCGATCCTTCCTTCATCGACTTGTCATTGATGAAGGCATATCCGGCCCCTTCGACCCGGGCGAACGTCACCCTTCCAACGGGTTCACCATTGAGCAGCAGGAAGGCGTAAAGACAGCCGTACCCGGCTCGTTCCCCGTCAGTCCATCCCGTCTGCGGGTAGAACGGGAGGGAGCGGAAATAGTTGGCGTCCCACCAGAAGGCGTCGGTGTCGGCGTTGCGGAGGGCAACGATGAACTTTTCACCGGAAGGGGTTGTGGACGGCTGTGTCGTGGTAGGCGGCAGGGTCGTGGTGGCAGCTTGACTGGTAGTGGTGACCGCTTGCGACGTTGTCGTCGCCTTCGTAGTCGTCGTGGCCGCAACGGTGGTCGTGGTAGTTGACGCACCGGGCAGAGGATCGACCTGGGTCACGATGACCGTCGTTTCCCGGGGGATCGCTTCGGCCTCGGCCTGCTCATTCGCATCCAACGCCAACACGAGCAACTGGCCCGAGGTCGACTTCGCCGGCCTCCCGACCAGCGCCAGTGAGACGGCGAAGACCAGCACCAGCAACGTCACCACCGCGGTTGCCCGCCGGGTCGAGTCGTTCCACATGTTTCTCATGGCACGGATTTGATCAAATCAGCGGGCGCTGGTCTCTTTGCGTTCGTCATCTCGGCCTCCGTTGGAGAAGAGTCTGAGCGCCGACACACCTTTCGCTTTGGGATGCGGGGCACAGCGGCCGACAGACAGGTGAGAACCTACTCCGGTCAAAATCTAAGGGCGACCAGACCACCCTGATCCTCGGGAAAAGTGAGCAACGGAGCGGGGCCGCCTTTGTCCACCGCAAGACTTCGGCCAATGGTGAAAGTCGATCCGCGTGGCTTCCGGTGCGGATATCGTGCAAGCGCCAGCAGGGTCGGCCCCCGAAGAGATCGGTGGGCCGAGGATGGGATGCTTGCTGCCCACTCGGTTCGGGTGAAGATCGCCCGGAGCTGAGTGCGATACCGGAGGGACAGGTGGAATGTGACGATCGCCCCCGAACGCAAGGCCTTTATCCGCCCGGACGGGAACGAAAAGGTCACGGGCCTCGGGCGGTACACCGCCGACATCAACCTGACCGGACAGCTCCACGCCAAGTTCCGCTACGCCGACCATCCTCACGCTCGGATCGTGGGCATCGACACCTCGGTCGCTGCGGCTCTTCCCGGTGTGTTCGCAGTTCTCACTTATGAGGACGTGCCCGATGTGCTGTACGGGGGAATGGTCCAAGATCGAAGGCTTTTCGCAAAGGAGAAGGTTCGCTGGGAAGGCGACGTCGTCGCGGCGGTAGCGGCCCGAACCCCTCTCATCGCGGCTCAGGCTGCGGCGCTCATCGAGGTGGAATACGAAGTATTGGAACCTCTTTCCGACTTCCTCGCCAACATGGACCCGACAGCACCCCTGGTCCACGAGGGCTGGGCCAGCTACGAGGCTGATGAGAGCCTCGGGCGGAGCAGCAACACGCTTGGCCACTCGACTGTCGTCAAGGGCGATGCCACCGCCGCTATGGCCACCGCCGATGTGGTGGTCCGCGGTCGCTACGTTTCCGACGCCTCCCAGGGTGCCCCGATCGAGCCGCGGGCGATCCTTGCCCAATGGCAGGGAGACAAGGTGACCGTCTGGTCCTCGACCCAGGTCCCGTTTGCGGCTCGTTCCGGCATCGCCCGCACTCTCGATCTCCCTGAGTCGCACGTGCGAGTCATCGTCCCGCTGCTCGGCGGCGGATTCGGATCGAAGTGTGATTTCCATTTCGAAGCGCATATCGCGGCTCTGGCCCGTGCCACCCGCCGGCCGGTGAAGCTCGTGTTCTCGCGCCAGGAGGAGTTCTTTGCTCCCGACCACCGGCGGGAGGGGATGGTCATTGAGCTGGAGACCGGGGTCACCCGGGAAGGTCGGCTTGTTGCCCGCCGGGGCCGGCTCGTCCTCGACAAGGGGGCCTATTGCGGCGAGGGGGGATTCTTCGCGCAGATGGCGGCGATGCACGCCTGCGGTCCCTACAAGATCGACAACATCGACATCGACTCCTACCTGAACTACTCGACCAGCCAACCGTCAAGCTCGGTCCGGGCCCCGACTGCTCCTCAAACGTGTTGGGCCCTCGAACAGCACATGGACGAAGTCGCCGCCGCCATTGGAATGGATCCGGCCGAACTCCGCCGTCGCACCCTGATCGACGAGGGCGACCAGGGGCCCACCGGTCAGGTGTTCGAGGAGATCGGCGCCAAGCGGGCACTTGAAGCGGCCCTCGAATTGATCGGATACGGACAGAACCTGCCTGAGGACGAGGCCATCGGCATCGCATGTGGTTGGTGGCCGTCCTTCGGCTCGAACTCCGGCGCCTATATCAAGCTCAACGGCGACGGCACCGGCACCATCATCACCGGCGCCATGGAATCGGGGACAGGAGCCGTCATGGGGCTACCCATCCTTGCGGCCGAAGTTCTGGGGATGAGGCCCGAAGACTTCTCCATCCTCTATCAGGACACCGACGCCGGGCCATGGGACATGGGGTCGTCGGGGTCCCAGACCACTTTCAACAACGGTCGAGCCGTCATCGAAGCCGCCAGGGAGGTCCGCCAGAAACTCCTCGAAATGGCGGCTGAGGAGCTGGAGGCTGCTCCCGAGGACCTCGAACTGATTGCAGGCGAAGCCAGGGTCAAGGGCTCGCCGGACAAGGCGGTAACGATCGCCCAGCTGGCCGCCACCGGGGAGGCCATTCTCGGAAAGGGATCCGGTGATGTGCCCCAAGCTCCTGAGGTGGATGCCTCGGCTTGTGTTGGCCGGCTCGGACAGGAGTCCTTCCTCGCACCCCAGCTCATCACCCACGCCGCCCGAATCAGGCTCGACCGGGCGACCGGAGTCGTCCGCGTCCTCCAGTTCGCCGCCGCTCACGACTCGGGGATCATCCTCAACAAGATTGGGGCCGACGGACAGGTCTATGGGGGAGTCCTGATGGGGATCGGCCAGGCCTTGTCGGAAGCCACCTGGTTCGACGACGACGGACGCCAGCGCAACCCCGGACTACTGGATTACAAGCTGCAGACCATGAGCGATGGCCCCCGGATCGACATCCGTTGGATCGAGATCGACACCCCCAACGCCGGGCCCAAAGGCTCGAAGGGGGTGGGCGAGCCACCCTGCGTTCCCACCTCGGGAGCCATCGGCAACGCCATCGCTCAGCTGATCGGACGCCATGTCGATCGGCTGCCCATGACTCCCGAGCGAGTTTGGGAAGCGTCACAGATCGTTGGGGATTTGTGAGCATGGCTTCCTACGTGACGGCGCACACCGTCGAAGAGGCGGTGGCCGCGTTGGCGAGCGGGGCACGCCCAATCGCCGGAGGCACCGACCTGGTGGTCGGCGGCCGCCAGGGCAAGAAGCCGCTCCCGGAGTCATTAGTAGGAATCCATCGGGTGGCCGGACTCGACTCGATCATGGAGACGGCAGATGGCCTTGTCCTCGGTGCCCTGGTGACACACGCCGCTATCGCTACCAACGATCTCATCCATGCCCGCTACGTCGGCATCGCCGATGCCTCGGCTCTCGTGGGATCCCACGCCACCAGGGCCAACGGGACCATAGGGGGCAACGTGATGAACGCTTCCCCCGCGATGGACACCGGAGCTCCCCTCCTGTGCCTGGGAGCTCAGGCGGAGCTGGTGGGTCCGGGCGGAACTCGCCTCGTGCAACTTGCCGAACTCTGGACCGGCCCCGGGACCACCAGCGCCCGACTTGACGAGCTTCTCGTGTCGATTCAGATACCCATGCCGGCCGCGGGAACCGGAAGTTCCTATGTTCGACTCCAATACCGTCGACAGATGGAAATCGCGGTAGTTGGGGCCGGGGTGGTGGTGACCTTGCGGGACGGGATTGTGACAGAGGCCGCAGTGGCCATCGCCGCGCTAGCCCCGATCATCCACCGAGTGGTGGAGGCCGAGGCTGCCCTGGTCGGCACCGATGGCAACCCTGGTGCAATTGAGGCCGCCGCCAAGGCCGCTGCCGCTGCGGCCCGCCCGATCGGCGACGTGAGGGCCTCGGCCGATTACCGGCGCGCCATGGCCGCAGTGATCACCCGCCGCGCGACGCAAGCTGCCCTGGCCCGGGCCCGAGGCGAGAACGTGGCGATCCCCGCAAGCGAATCCACCTACGGGAGCTGACATGACCTATCCGATCATCCTCGATGTCAACGGGGACCTGTATCCCCTCACTGTGGACGCCCATGCCAGCCTTCTCCACACCGTGCGCGACCAGGTGGGGCTCACCGGCTCGAAGGAGGGCTGCGACGACTCCGAATGCGGCGCCTGCATGATGCTGATCGACGGGAGGCCGGTGAACTCCTGCTCCTACTTGGCGGTTCAGGCCGATGGCCGTCAGATCACGACAGTGGAAGGTCTCACCACCGGCTTGGACCTGACCCCCCTTCAGGAGGCATTTCTCACCGAAGGAGGGGTCCAGTGTGGATTCTGTACGCCCGGCATGCTGATCTCGGCCACCTCGCTACTCGCTGCCAACTCCAATCCGACCGACGATGAAGTCCGGATCGCTCTATCCGGCAACCTGTGCCGCTGCACTGGATACGACGGAATCTTGCGAGCAGTGATGACCGTCGCCCAGTCGGCGCAGCCTCGGTGAGTGGCACCGGCCGGCAGCGAATCAGTGATCATCAGCAGTTGTGTCATGACCTCCGTCTGACGGCCAAGGATCAAAGCCCTCTTCAAGTGTTCCTCCACCCCATGGCTGACCTGGCCGCCGGCCGGGAACGGACGACGACAGACACATCTCCGTGGCCTCAGAACCTTCTCTTGAGGCTCTCAAAGACTTCGACGTCGAACAAGCTCCATTGGTGAAACGCCTGGTCCGTTCTCACGAGACTCGTCTCCGCGGCCGCCAGCGGACCTCTGCTCTCGGTGGATTCAACGGAGGCGGTGTCGTTCGAGTACATCCTTGACTGCTCCGGCGATGGCGTCGGGGCTCACCATGGGGATGCTGCTGTGGCTGGCCTCGGGGATGGCGCGATACTCGCCTTCGGGTGCTGCATCGACAACTGACTCGTAGAGCCGGCGGCTTGAGCTGATTTGTTCGTGAAGCTGCGCTTCCGCTCGGAATTGTGCCTGCGCGGGATCGATCGCGGTTCCGTTGAGGAGGATGAGCGGGACGCCGGGGCGGGTACCTCCGGCACGCACGTCCTGGAGCACCTCGAGGACATTGAGGCCCTCCCGCACCCCGGCCATGAGCCTGTCTGCGCCCAGGTGCCGTTCGATCACGTCGTCACGAATGTGGTCCGGGAACGACGAGAACAGCGGAGTGAATTGATCGCGCACCATCGCGATGTACTCGGGTGGCAACTCGACTTCTTGCACGTCCTCTAGAGATTCCAGTCCTCGTGTGCCGGGTCGAGGAGCACGACGCCGGCGATCTCGTCAGGGAATCGTTGGGCGTACCGTTGAACGTAGGCGCCGCCCAGCGAATGACCGACCAAGACATGCGGTGGAGGACCTGCCGTGGCCTGCAATACGGTTCGAAGTTCGTCGGTCACCTCCGTGGTGCTTCGCGGAAGCTCGGCGTCGTCACTCCATCCGGTCCCGGCCCGGTCGTAGAGGATCGCGGTTGCGAATTCGCTCACGCGCTCTTGCACCAATGCGAAATCGAGGCCAAACGACCCGGCGCCAGGGACGAAGATCACCGCGGGATCGCCCTGCCCTGTCTTGTGAACCCAGGTGCCTCGGCCGTTTATGTCGATTCGATGGCCGATTGGGGGCCTTGAGGTTCTCACGGTTGATAACGTTAGCATTTATGAGATAATGAGCCAATGAAAGTAACTGAGCTTTTCCTGCACCCGGTGCGGATTCGGATTGTCTTTGCCGCGATGGACGGATTGCCGTTCACAACTTCAGAGATGAGCCGGCGCCTTCCCGACGTCTCGAAGGCCTCCATGTACCGGCACATTGCGCTCCTCACAGAGGGAGAACTGCTCGAGATCGAGAGGGAGGAGCTAGTCAATGGCATCGTCGAGCGCCACTTCCGGCTGCTCAGGGTGCGAGCAATGATCGACCCGGCTGCGGCCGCAGCAATGACAATTGACGATCATCGGCGCGGGTTCGCCGCCGTCACAGCCCATTTGTTGGCCGAGTTCAACTCATATCTGGACCGGCCGAAATCGAATCCCACCTCCGACTCCGTTTCGTACCGTCAGTTCCCGCTCTGGCTCACCGACGCCGAGCGGGCTGCCCTCGTGGAGGAGATGTCGGCAGCGATCATGGCGCGCTCGACGCATGATTCGTCCACCGGACGCAAGCGCCACCTCCTCACAACGGTTTTCTTCCCCGCAGAGTCCGAAGAGCGCGAGTCTGATCTTTCAATCCTGCGCGAGCTGGTGGACGAGGGGAACGAGGAGGCCGAGCGGCGGCTAGCCGAGTTGGCTATGCAGCGTGGCGATGTCGAAGAGTTACGGCGCTTGGTCGATGGAGGTAGTGACGAGGCGGCCCTTCGGCTGACCGAGCTGGCCGTGCAACGGTGAGATCTCGCGGAGCTGCGCTGGCTGGCAGCGAGGAGGCCACACTTCGGTTGACCGAGCTGGCCATGCAGCGTGGCGATGTCGACGTGTTGCGCCGGCTCGCGGACGAGGGCATCGACGAGGCCGCGGCTCGGCTAGCCGACATGATCCGCGACATGAAGTAGCGGAGCCGAAATTTGGTCGGCTCAATCCTTTCCTAGTCGCCCGTTTGAAGCCAGCTAAATCCCTCGACGTCGATGCCGAATTCGGTTCCGGCGTCAAGGACGGCGTCGAAGAGGAACTGCCCGGAGGACCGTTCGCAATGAAGCAGGTACGCGCTGATGCCGTCGATGTCATCACGAAGGACATCGGTTACGACGTTGGCAACTGAGGCGCGGAAGGCGGCCCCGTTCGGGCACATGCGGTCGGAGAGGTCGATCGGGCACAGCTTCTCCAGGACCATCGTGGCCTGACGGCCTGTGAGCCGCATCAATGCCCGCCCGTGGGTGAGATCGGTGAGCGTGGCAAATCCGGTCGTCTCTACCGAAAAGGCTGCGCCGATGGGGCCGACGAGTGTCCATTCATCGGGTCCCGAGCCGGCGACGATCCAATCACCCATTCGCACCGAGCGGCCGTAGGAGATGTCGAACGGTGGGACCTGCGCCCTTACTCCGATCTTGGCCAATTGCGAGAGATCGGCGAGTCGTAGTGCTGCCGATGATCTGCGGGTGGAAACCTCCCACCCGTGAGTCATTTCGATCGGACCGACCTGAGCGATCGGGCTTCGGGCTATAGCGTTCTTAGACACGGAGCCGGGTTCCTTCCGGGTCGAAGTGGGCATGGTGTGGCATCACCTTCGCCTTGATCTGGCTCCGGTCGGGTAACTGGATCGTGACCACTGTTCCCGGGGACGAGAGGTGGGGGGCCACCACCCCCAAACAGATCGACCGGCCGAGGGTGGGGGAGAAGCGAGAGGAGGTGATACGACCGGCAATGCGTTTGCCGCTCTCGATGATCTGGCTCGCCTCGGGTGGAACCATGTTCGGGTCCTCGGGCTGCAGGCCAACCAGTTTTACGTATT
>JANMST010000533.1:0-10128 GCA_031389635.1 Acidimicrobiia bacterium
AGAAGTGAACAGAAGCTTGGGTGAATCCATAAACGTGCTCGACATTCATCGATCACGCTGACAATCAATACCTATGGGCACATGCTTCCATCGGAGGTAGATGCCCTCGCAACAGGCGCTCGACGCCGCCCGGCACGGAACTTCAAACCGACCATGTCAAGTGCAGTCTGGCTCCGCCTCCTACCCGACAGTCGGCCGTGGGTTAGGAGGCGGCGTTGATACGACGGAGCCAGCCGCCGGGGTTGCGAAGGCACCATGAACCTTGTCCGGGTCGTGCCGGATCGGGTGGATGCGGACCACCCTTCCTTGGGCTGAGATCTCCAATGTGTCGCCGACCACCCGCACCTCGACCTGTTGACGCCGATAGGCACTGCCGACCCGATAGTTGGCCCGGGCGAAACTGACATCCCCGAAGTGTCGACCTGCGGATCACCGGCCGGCCCACCGTTTGCGGTCTTGCTGGTCGGGCTTTGGGCTATCGGTGCCACACCGCCGGTTCGGCCTCGACCGAATGGAGACGAACATGGGAAGCGACCAGCACCTCCCGGTGGGAGATCTCGATCAGCCCATCATCACGAATAGCGACCTCGACAGTTTCGCACTCGAACCTCGGCCGTGCCGCTTCGCGCGTTCCGCGGATATTCCGCGGGAGCATGAGAAACGGCGCGAAATGACAGGTCAGAACGACAACGATGTAAGTCGCGTTTCCCCTGGTCAGAGCATGTTTTGCGCAACAACGCGAAACGACCGGTAGTCCCGGGTCACTACGAGGAGTACTGGTAGGCCTCCGCACTCGGGTCCGGATGGCCGGTCTAACCGCCAAAGACGTGAGCCGTCCAAATGCGCCCGGTCGAATCGACGTAGGCACCGACTCCGACCGACGTGAACCTGGCATCGACCATGTTGTTGTAGTGCCCTGTGCTGGCGACCAGTGCATTGAACACCGAGGTAACCGACGGTCCGTATCCGATGTTCTCACCGACCACCGACCAGGGATCGAGCAGCGACCCAATGTCGCTGTGGGAGAAGTTGCCGCTGTCGGCCATCTGCTTGGCCCACCAGCGTGCGTAGTTGTTGAGCTCAGCGTTGGCGGCCAGGCCGGCCACGCCGACCGAGGAGCGGAGGCCGTTGATCTTCGAGATGAATTCCGATTCCGCCGACGCCGAGAACGTTCCGGTGACCGTGGCGGCGGTGGTGGTGGTAACCGGAGCGGCCGAAGTTGTGGTGGCCGGGGGCGCTGTTGTCGCCACCGCGGCCGTCGTCGTGGTCGTGACCGGCGCAGCCGTCGTGGTGGTGGCGGGCTTGGTAGTCGCGGTGGAGGCGGGAACGGTCGTGGTCGACAAGGCGACGGTGACCGATGAGAAGTCTTGAGTTGTTGTCGTGGTGGCGCTGGCGGAGCCGAGCGGCAGAATGATCACGGCGGGGTTGGTTGGGGTGAGGGTGAGATCGAAGGTCTCGTCGACAGTGCTCGAGTCGCTGCCAAACGCGACATCCACGGGTGCAAGCTCGACGACCACCGGAGGGGACATGGCAATACTCGCAACCTGAATCAAGAGGACCCACGCAGCGGTAGCGGTAGCCAGCGCCATCGCTCGTCGCATAAAGGTTCCTACTCCCATAACCATCGTCCCCGTGGGTCAATCCGCTTGGCCCGACAATCCTGTGATGGATTGTCACTCTGAGTGGTTGTATCGGCCATAGCCGGAGATTTCTTGAAGGAACCGGCGGACAAAACCAGCGCCTGTAGGACTAGTTACCGAAGTGTGGCGGTCTAGCCGGCCAATGCTTCCTGGCTTGACCAGGCCGGACAACGATCACGGAACGAGCAGTAATCGCAGAGGCGGCTCGGCCTCGGGGGAAAGTTGTTCTGTTCGATGGCCCGGTTGATTGCCTTCCAGAGAGCGCGCAGTTGACGCTCCATTGCGTCTAGCTGGCTGTCCTCGATCGGGATCCGGTACATCGTCGGGCCGTTGAGATACAGGAGGCGGACCTCGGCGGGAGTCTCATTGAAGCGCCGGCGGATCAGGAGGGCATAGATCTTGAGTGCGAAGAAAGCCGGCAGGGCATATGTCTCGGGAGGCGCCTTGCCTGTCTTGTAGTCGGTGATGACCAGGCGGCCGTCGGGTCGACGGTCCATCCGGTCGAGGATTCCGCGAATAACGATGTCACCGTCGAACGGTTCGAGCATGTCGAGTTCCCGTTCGAGCGGTTGGACCTGGTCGGGGGTCTCGAGTCGGAAGTAGTTGGCCAGAAGTTCGAGGCTCTCGAGGCCCCAGAGTCGCTCGTCATCTTTGTTGGCAAAAAGCCCGACGAACTCCTCGGCGCCTCGCAACTCGCTCCATGCCCGGCGGAACAGGTCGTAGAGGGCTTCGGGGGTTCGCTGCTCGGGCGTCAACTCGTAGAGACGCTGAAGGGCAAGGTGGGCCGTGGTGCCGCGGGCCTGATAGATCGTGACGGGCTCGGGCAACCGCTCGATGGCACGGAACTGGAAAAGCTTAGGGCAGGCTTTGAAGTCGCCGGCCCGGCTGGGCGAAAGAGTCTCCAAGGCCATAACCCGGACTATACGAGACGTAAATGACAGATTTGTATTTATGAACGCTCGGCGGGCGTTCATAGGGTTCCACCGCTCCGGATTCTGGCGTCCGGCGTCTTTCTTGAATAAGAAAACCCCGAGAGAGCTCCGACCGAAGTCGCACCCTCTCGGGGTCATCCGCCATTCAAACTCCGGACCCGGAGGCCCGGTCTTCTCCTGGCAAGCCGTAGTGCCTCTCGACTCTCCGGCGCCTGTTCGGAGTCACCCCCGATCAAGCGAGGGTGAACGTATTCGTTTCGACCACCCGACGTCAAGCTCCCGTCCACCTTTGATTTCGCGAGCAGGAGGTTTGATTTCGCGAGTCAGGTTGAGGTTCGTTGAGGTTTCGAGGTCGGCGATTTCGAACCCGATCCTCCTCGCGAAAAGTAACTAACCACTCGCGAAATTTGGGAAGCCATACTCGAACTCAGGTCCCGATCCGTCGTCTACATTTCCGGTCGTGCTTGGAGGGAAACCTCGAAGCACCGCACGGACGGAGGGAAACCTCCGATCGAGCGTGCGGATCGACTCGCAAGAGAAGAACCGCAGTCTCTCCTGCTGGATCCGAAAGGATCGAGCCGGCCGGGGACCTTCGGGTCGTCGAGCCGAGGGAGAGACAACCCACAGCCTTCGGGCTGAGGGAGTCCCTCGGTGACGGGGGGCGACGGCAAAGATCTTCGGAACAATGCCGGAGTCCGACTCAAGTAGGGCCTTCGGGCTCGACTTGGTGGGACGAGAAGGCCCCGAGAGGGTGGAGATTCGTCGAAGCTCCCTCGGGGCTTCTCTTATTCCCGGGCAAACCGGCCAATTTTGTCCGAAAAGGCAACTTGTCTCGCAATGGAGGGGATTCTCTCCCACGTCATCGCCGGGTCTCTTCTTGTAGCCTCCGCCCGTGCCATACCCCAAAGAACTCCTCAGTCCCGGAGAGACGATCGTCGCCGAGTTTCGTCCCCATTGGTCATCGATCCTGGTCCAGTTGGTTCTCACTCTCGGCGCTCTGGTCGCCGTGGTTCTCCTGGCCGTGTTCACCAGTGGGGCCGTCAGACAGTGGGGGCCGCTGGCCGTCGCCGTCATCTGGTTGGTGCTGACCGTGCCCAAATTCATCGACTGGCTCACCACCCAGCACGTCATCACCAACGAACGGGTGATTCACCGCCAGGGCTTCATTTCCAAGCATGGCAAGGAGATCCCTCATGAGATGATCAACACCGTCGCCTTCCGCCAATCGGTATTCGAGCGGTTGGTGGGCAGCGGCGACCTCGTCATTGAGTCGGCCGGTGAACAGGGACAGACCTTGTACCGCGACATTCCGAAACCGGAACAACTCCAGACTCTGATCTACAAGGCACGAGAAGATCGGATGTTCATGATCCAGCGGGGTGGTGAGGGCGAACACAGCGGCCAGGGAAAGTCCCGGGCCGAACAACTCCAGATTCTCGCCAAACTCCACGACGAGGGAAAGCTGTCGGATGACGAGTTCAACGCCCAGAAGGCGAAGATTCTCGGCACCGCCTGACAGGTCGCCCGAGAGATACAGGCCTCGTACCGCTCAACCGAGAAAGGCCCGAAATGCCGCATATGATGGACTTTCCGCTTCTTCTCTCGACTCTCTATGAGAGGGCTGTCTGGCTCTACCCCGACCAGGAGATCGTCTCGGTCGAGTCCGATCGCAGCATCACCCGGTCCACCTATGGCGGCATCGACCCGCGGGTGCGTCGATTGGCCAAGGCCCTGGATTCCGAACTGGGGATCGGACAGGGTGAGGCAGTCGCGACCTTCGCCTGGAACAACCGCCGGCACCATGAGATTTACTGGGCGACCGCTAACACCGGCCGGATCTGCCATACCCTCAACCTGAGGCTCTATCCCGAACAACTGACCTTCATCGTCAACCACGCCGCCGACCGGGCGGTCTTCGTGGATCCAGACCTGGTCCCCCTGATCGAGCGCATCGCTCCAACCCTGGAGTCAGTGGCGACTTACGTGATCATGGGTGATGAGGTGGGTGACACCCTCCTGCCGAACGCCATCTCCTATGAAGATCTGATCGACGGTGTGGAGCCATGGGGGCAATGGCCGATTCTGGACGAGCGGTCGCCGATGATGCTTTGCTACACGTCGGGGACGACCGGCAACCCCAAGGGCGTCGCCTATACGCAGCGGTCAACTTATCTCCATACGATCTCCGCCCTGGCCAATTTTGCCCTCGGCGCCGGTGACAACGTCCTACCTGTGGTCCCGATGTTCCACGCCTCGGCCTGGGGCTATCCCTGGATCGCCACCACGGTCGGCGCCAAGATCACCTATCCAGGCCCTGATCTCAGCCCGGCCGGGTTGGTCAAGCTCTTCGAAACCGAGAAGGTCACCTTTTCGGCGGGAGTGCCGACGGTGTGGCTCGGGATCCAGCAGTACCTCGCACAACACCCTGAGGCGGACACCTCTTCTTTGCGGGCGTTTCTCTGCGGGGGGTCGGCCGTTCCCCGGTCGATGATCGACTGGTTCTGGAAGAATCGCGGCATTCTCGTGCAGCAAGGTTGGGGCATGACCGAGACCAACCCGGTGGCGTCCATGGCGATCCTCAAACCGGAGATGCAGAAATGGGACTTCGAGCGCCAGCTTGACATCTTGGAAACAGCCGGCCTTCCGGTCCCCGGATTGCAGGTGAAGATTGTCGACGAGGATGGAGCTGAGCTGCCCCAAGACGGTGAGGCCTTCGGCGAATTGCTGATTCGGGGGCCGTGGATCGCGGCCGAGTATTACAAGGACTCCCGTTCGAGCGAGACCTTCCAGGACGGTTGGATGAGAACCGGGGATGTTTGCAAGATCACCCCCGAGGGCTACATCCGCATCACCGACCGGGCCAAGGACGTCATCAAGTCCGGTGGCGAGTGGATCTCGTCTCTGGACCTCGAGAACACTCTGATGGCCCACCCGGCGGTGGCCGAGGCAACGGTGGTCGGGCTCAAGCACGAGAAATGGCAGGAGCGCCCGGCTGCGTTCGTGGTTCTCAAAGCCGACGCCAATGCCTCCGAGGAGGAGCTCCTGGCCTTCCTGGGCGAAAAGGTGGTCAAGTGGTGGATCCCCGACCGGGTGGTGTTCATCGACGCCATTCCCAAGACGGGCACCGGGAAATTCGACAAGAAAGTCGTACGAGATCAATACGCCGATCTTCTTATGGCCTAGCCATGGCTAGGTGCCACGTTCTGCACGCGGTGCAATAGGACTTTCGTCGGAATTCCCATCTAGTACCGGCGCCAAGGCCAGGTATCCTGTCGTGCGAGCTAGGGGAAAAGGGCAAATGTTCGAAATCGTTCAGTTCGTTGAACACCGGCCGGGTGATCAGGCCGTCGAGACGCGTCTCGGGGAGTCAAAGGACTTCGACGAAGCGGTCGATACAGCCCGGACGGCATGGCAGGAGTTCGAAGTCGCCGGCAGTGGCGATGCCTACGCCTGGTGGGTAGTGCGGGAACCGGGCGCCCAACTCGCCAGATGGATCGCCGACAACCACAGCCATAAGGAATTCGCGGTCGACGTGCGCTCCGGCGCCCTCGTCGAAATCCGCTCCTCGGCCGGTTGACCGGTTCCCCAGGAATCCTTGTTTAGTCTGGCCGAGTGGGTGACATCCATTCAGTTTGGGGCTGGGTGGCTGTCGGTGTGTGCGGACTCTCAGGGTTGTTTGGAATCGCCCTCGCAATACTCCATCGTTCCACGGGCCGCATCTTCGGGACGTCGCTCGCGATGGCGTTCGGTGCCCTCATTATCCAGGTCCTTCTCGGCCTGGGGTCAATGAACCTCGAAGAGAAGAACCCCGGCAACCAGCATGTCTTCTATGGCGTGGTGATCTCCTTCACGCTGGGATTCGCCTATATCTACCGTGCCCAGTTCCGCAGGCGGCCCGCCCTCTATTACGGACTGTTGATGTTGTTCTTGATGGGCCTGGGCATCAGGGGGATCATGACGTTCGGCAAAAGCTTTTGAAACCGGCGCGCTTTCCGAGACGCGCCTCTGAAAGGACACCAAATGCTGCTCAAGGGAAAGAAACTGCTGGTCACCGGGATAACTACAGACGACTCGATTGCCTTCCACGTCGCCCGGGTTGCTCAGGAGGAAGGTGCCGAGATGGTCGTGACCAACTTCGGACGCGGCTTGCGCCTGACCGAACGTGCGGTGCAACGGCTGCCAGAGCCAGTGCCGGTCCTGGAGATGGACATCACCGACGAGGAACACGTTGCGATCGTGATGAAAGACCTGACCGGGCGATGGGGAAAGATCGATGGTGCCGTCCACGCCATCGCCTTTGCCCCCGGCGACGCTCTCGGTGGGAACTTCCTCAACACACCGGCGTCATCCGCCGAAACCGCCTTTCTCACGTCTGCCTTCTCGTTCAAGACGCTGGCGGTCGCGACTCTGCCGCTGATGCAAAAGGCGGGAGGCGGATCGCTGGTCGGCCTCGACTTCGACAATCGAATGGCGTGGCCTGCTTACGACTGGATGGGGGTCGCCAAGTCGGCCCTGCAGTCGATCTGTCGCTACCTCGCCCGCGACCTCGGTGAGCACGGGATCCGGGCCAACCTCGTATCGGCCGGGCCGTTGAAGACGGTGGCGGCCAAGTCGATACCCGGATTCGAAATCCTCCATGACATCTGGAATGAGCGGGCCCCGCTGCGCTGGGACTCTTCCAACCCCGAACCGGTGGCGCGGATGGTTTGCGTCCTGCTTTCCGATTGGGCACCGATGACCACCGGAGAGGTCATCCATGTCGATGGGGGTTTTCACGCCATGGCCGCTCCCGGCCAACCAGGATCTGTGAAGGCGCAGATGGATCAATGAACGCCTAGGCGCTGCGGTAATCGCGGGGATAGTCGCGGGGATAACCGGTAGGTGAGACAGTCATCACTTCGGTTCGCGGCAGGGTGACCGAGAACGTCGCACCGCCGCCAGGAGTCTCCAACAGTTCGACACTGCCCTTCATGACTTCGGCCAGGCCGCGGACGATGCTGAGGCCGAGGCCGGTGCCGCCCCTCGTTCGGGTGGCCGATCCTTCGAGTTGGGTGAAACGCTGGAAGACCCGGTCTCGCTGGTCGGTAGGTACTCCCGACCCGTGGTCGATGATGGCGAGGTCCACCTTCGACCCGCGTGCCTGAGCCACCACCTCCACCCGGCTGCCTGGGGCGTACTTGGAGGCGTTCTCGAGGACGTTGAGGAGAATGCGGTTGAGGTGATCGGGATCGGCGAGCACCGCCAGATCTTCGGGTTGCACATCGATGGTCAGATCGGCGATCTGGACTGTCGTTATCACTTCGGTCAGGAAGGCGTGGAGGCGGACCGGCTCCAGCTGGATGGGCACAGCGTTCCGCTCGAGGCGGCTGACGATCAGAAGGTCTTCGATCAGCCGCTGGAGCCGGCCAGCCTGGCGACGGGCGGTCGAGAGCAGGTTCCGGGCGGCTTCGGTCTCGGGGGTGAGCTCCGGTCTGGCGACGGTGTCGAGCGAACCGATGATCGACGTGAGAGGTGTCCGCAGCTCGTGGCTCACCACTGAAACGAAGTCAGTCTTCATCTGCGCCACTTCTTCGAGTCGTCTGGTCATCTCGGCCACCGCCTCGTAACGACCTAGCTGGGAAAGCACCAGCGCTGCCGGCGCCCCGAGCGAGGTGAGGGCTTCCAGCTGTTCGTTGGCGAAGGTGCCCTCAACCGGATCTCCAACGGCGATGACACCGACCTTGAACTGCTCAACCTTGAGCGGTGCCACCATGGCCTCGCTGAGGCCGAGCTCGCCGAGCACTCCGTAACCGTCCGGCTTGTCGGCGATCTTCTGCAATAGCACCGCCTTGCCGGACTTGAACACCTGCGGCAGCACCCCGCCGGTGCTTACCGAGATCGAGATGTCACCGGCTTCGAGCGGATAGCCGGTGACCCAGATCGGATTCATCACCTTCAACTCATGGGTCTCCGGTATGTACAGCATCACAACCCCGACCTGGGCATTGAGGTAGGTGCAGATGCGACCCACCAGTTCGGGCAGCACCTCCGACAGCGACTCCGCCCCGGCCAGCGTTGCCGACACCGCATAGAGGCGTTCGAAGTCGGCGCGCTGCCGCTGGAGATCGGTGAGCCTCCGGGCGCTTCGCTGAGCCTCGTATTCGAACTCGTGACCCATGAGGGCCGTGGCCGCTGCCACGACCGCGACCGAGAGAATCTGGACCCCGAGCTCGGCGAAATCGATGGTGTCCAGCCTCGTGAGAATTGCGCTGAGGGCCATAGACGCGACGACTGTGATCGTCACGAGGAGATGCTTGAAGCGATCAAGCACCAGTCCAGAGAGGGCAACGACACCGAAGAAGAGGGGCTGGGTGACCGTGCTGAGAACGGGTTCGGTGGCGATGACGGCCAGGCAGAGAACCGTCGCCATGTTCCAGGCGAGAGTCGCCCAGGGTCCGTTGCGGGTCGGCATGACGCGGTTCCAGTCGACCAGGGACGCCGCCACCAGCACGGTCCCGAAGACCGCTGCCGGGATCAGGAAACGGGCGCTGCCGAAGACGTTCTCGCGGACGGCCTGGGCCCCGATGATGACGAGAACTACCCATCCCACCGCCACCGAGCGGCGAAGCGCCGCCGCCCGGAATCGAAACAGGGGCTGAAGATCAACGGTGGGTTGTGGCGGGAGAGGCTGTGTCAACTGTCCTATTTCAGTTTGGCTCGGCCATTAATTGCGGTTTCCCGCGGATTGCGGCATTGGCAGGCATGCCGCCACGCCTGTCGGCCCGGTCGCTCGAGGGCCGGGATGACTAATCAGTCAACTGTATTCTCGACAGTCGTGCCCCTCGCATTGAGCAGCTCCGAAACTGTTTCAAAATGGCCCTGAAGACCTACGGCGACGGTTCCCTGTTCGGTGAGGCGTCGGGCGAAGGCCCACCGCAGGTCCTGGCCTTGCATGGATGGGCCCGCCGCGGCTCGGACTTCGGCCCTTCCTTGCACGGATTCTCGTTCATCGCCCTGGATCTGCCGGGTTTTGGCGCCACTCCGCCTCCGGCCGTTGCCATCGGGGCGGCTGGATATGCCCGGGCCATCGAGCCGGTGCTGGCTGAGTTCCCAGATCGAGTGGTTCTCGTCGGCCATTCCTTTGGCGGTCGGGTGGCAGTGCACCTGGCGGCGAACCGGCCCGACCGAATCAAGGGACTGATATTGACCGGGGTGCCACTTGTGCGACGAGAAGCCAAACCGAAGATTCCGGCGATGTTCCGGATGGCGCGGTGGGCCGCAAAGTTGGGACTGATCCCGTCCCCGACGATGGAGCGCATGCGGCGTCGGTACGGCTCGTCGGACTACCGGGCGGCCGAAGGCGTCATGCGCCAGATTCTGGTGATGGCGGTCAACGAGTCCTACGAGGAGCAGCTGGCCCAACTAACGCTGCCTGTGGAGTTGTTGTGGGGAGCCGACGACGCAGAGGTCCCGGTGGCGGTGGCCGAGCGTGCCGCGGCGCTGCTGGTCGCTGCCGGTTCCGATGTGAAAGTGGTCGTTGAACCTGACGTGGGTCATCTGTTGCCGGTGGCCGCTCC
>JANMST010000029.1:0-3429 GCA_031389635.1 Acidimicrobiia bacterium
TTGAGCGCCACGGTCTTGCCCAGGTTCAAGTGCTCTGCTTGATACACTTGCCCGATGCCTCCCTCGCCGAGCTTGCGAGTGATCTGGTAGTGCTTGATCCGCCTTCCGATATTTGGGTCTGGTGAGGGATCCGATGGACACCCTCTATTCAATGTGGCGGCGGTGGGGAGTCCCACCCGATACCCGTCAACGCGAATGGGTCCGGGCCTATCGCAACTTGCTGGCTCTGCGAGAACGCGTGGCGGACCGGTTCCTCCTGATTCGCTACGAAGATCTGGTGACCGACCCGAGCGTGATGAAGAAGGTCTGCGAATTCATCGGAGTCGAGTGGCACCCCGAGATCGGGGCGAGCCTGGTGACCGGGTCGATCGGTGCTTGGCGGCGCGACAAGACGTACGGTTTCCGGCCCTCTCAGGCGGTGCTGGATCTTGCCTCTGAATTAGGATACGACAGCCCGGGCGATCTCCCGACCGTGGCGAGCTGGCCCCTCCGTCACCGGGCAGCCGTGGCTCGTGCCACGGTCCGCCGCTGGGGCGGAACCCTCCTCCGCCGCTGAGCGGCGTTTTCTGTGGGCTGTTTTCGTTGTTGGACAACCAAAACGACCCTGGGTCGCGGGTTGCGGGTTGCGGGGTTCTAGTAGGAGGGGGCGGTGCCGACAGAATCGGCGAAGGGGGTGATCGACTCGACGAGCCCGGTGCCGTCGAGCTTGAACGCCTGCCCACCGTCCTGGGCCAACAGCGTGGTCCCCTCGGCGGGAACGCCAACTATCTCGACGTCGGCGGCTGCAACGTCACAATTGATGAATTCGTATGAGCCCGGGAAGCGGTTCTGATTGCCTTCCTCGATCATCACCTTCGGCCCAGTGTGCTCGATGATGCTGCAATCCTGGAAGACGGTAGAGCCTTTGCCGTAAGCCGGGTGGCGCCCGGTGAGCACCCCTACCGCGGTGATCCCGCCGCCGTCGAGCACCAGACTCTCGAACGTCGCCCCGAGGGCTGTGAACTTGACCGAGGCGGCACCGTTTCCGTAAACGATGCCGTCGCGATATAGGAAAGAGTTGTTGTAGGCGCCGTGGGAGATACCGAAGGCGCCGTTGTGGTAGGCAACGAAGCCCTCCACGGTCGAGCCGGACTGGTTTTGCCACACCCACAGCCCGTTGCCTTCGTTGTTATGTGAGACGTTGTTGCGAAAGTCCCAGGTACCCACCCGCACCGAGCTCGGCCATGAGAAGCCGCCCGTTTCGTCTCCGCCCTGGACTCCGACCGCCACACAGTCGCGGATGATGTTGTTGTCGCCACCGCCGAGAAAGAACCCGCTCAACCGATGGGCCTTGTTGCCAATCCGAGCCAGGGCGGCCACGCAGCGTTCCCAAACGACATCGTTGGTGACGTCGCCCTCGTCCCACCAATAAGGATCCTCGGTTGTGTCGTAGGCGATGCAGTCCGAGAAAGTGATGCCGTCGGACATATGGGGAACGAACGCGTGCCGTCCACATTCTCGGGTAACGACACCCTCGACGATCGAGCCGCGGCTGCCCTCAAGGTTGTGGTGGAAGTGCACCGGATAGCGTCCGAGCACCTCGGAAGGACCCATGTGAGTCAGGGCCACGAAGCGGATCGTCTGAGGAGATGTAGAACGGATAAACACGTGGGAGCGCCCCTGGGCTTCGCCTTCAATGCGAAGATTGCGGGTCAGGTTGAGGATCTCTGCACCCCAGCGGCCGGCGACCTTGGCGGGGACCATCCCGGCCACCTCGGCGGCCGTGGTATGGACGAATCCCTCGAAATCGCCTGAGGCGGTCGGAACAATAACTATCTCATCGGAGGGAGCCCAGTCCGGCTGGCCCGGCTCGTCAGCCCAGGCGGTCCGGGCAGCGCCGACGAGATCAAGCTGTCCGGCATCCATGACCCAGATGCCCACATCGGTGTCGAGGGGGTCCATTCCGCCGCCGACGAGTTTCGACTCGTCCAACCCGACGAAGCGCAATGAATGGGTGACACCTTCCTGAGGGTGGGCCGAAAGCGTGCCAAGGACCAAAATGTTGCCGGTGGATTCCAAAGTGACGTCGGCATCGGGGGCCAGCGTGAGAGTGGCCCCGGGTTCGATAACGACCCCCGGCACGCGCATCGACTTGTCGATCACGGTGGATTCGCTGATTCGCAGGATGTCGGTGGATTCGAGGAGGGGGTTCGTGGCGGGGGCCGCATCGACGGTCATCCCGGTGTGGTCGCCCGGGCGGGTACCGGTTGCCACCGGTTCCGTATCGTTGGTGGGGGCGTTGGTGGGGGCGTCGGTGCAGGCCGCGGCCAGAACGAACAATCCGGCCGATTTGATGAATGCCCTCCTGTCCACTGTGCCCTCCCTCTAGCTCACCAGGCCGTCAGCCCGGCGATGTTCCGTTTCCCCAAACCAGTGCCCCAAAGGTCCCTGAACACGTGAGCATGATGCCCCACGGGTGAACTCGAACCCCTTGGAGGAGGCTACCAGTACCGGGGTTCTGCGCAGCCATTAGTTTTCGGTTCCGCAACCGTCCGGGAGGATGAGATGGCGGTTGGCCGGGACCCCGTCGAGCGAATAGGTCTCCCCGTCGGGGAGAGCAACTCGCAGGTCGACGGAGGCGAGATCCCCCAGCCCGAAGTGGGCCCAGGGAGGGCTGCCGGCGGCATATCCGACCGAAACCGAGATCTCTCTGAGACCCACCAGACTCTCGGGATCGGCCGACCGTCCCGCTTCGTACACGGCGACTGTGGCCCCGACCCCGCCACCGACCGCAGGGTCGATCTCGACCGACAGCCAATTGCCGCCGGGTTCGTCGTTGAGCAGCATCAATGAGGGCAGCGCCGGTTCCCATTCCGCCAGGAATACGTCGATCCGTCCGTCCCGGTTTACGTCGGCGGTAGGCCCTGTGACCCAATACTGGGGAGTCCCCAAACCTGGTGGTGTTGAGAAGCGAGGCACGCCATCGACCAATCCCTCATGGCGGAATATCGCCGGCCCGCCATCGGCTGAGGCGGTGGTGAGGATGTCGGGCCAGCCATCATTGTCGAAATCGACGATCTCTACGTGGGGGGCTTTGGTGGCCATACCCGGCATCCCCGACACTTCGGTGACGTCGGTGAAGGAGGGGTCGCCGTTCCCGGTGACACCCGTGTTCATATAGACCCTGACCGGGACCCGCGACCCGGTGTTGAGAGTGCTGTTGAAGTGATGGCCGATCACCAGGTCGGGCCGGCCGTCGCGGTTGAGATCGGCGATCGCCACGCCGGCAACGTCATCCTCGGGACCGAAAACCTCCCAATCGAAGACGTCGGATTCGACCTCCCGCAACGCGCCGTCCTCGGTGCCGACGAACAGTCGATTGGACCCGCCGATGAACACGTCGGTGAAGGAGTCGCCGTTGAGGTCGGCGGTGTTAACACCCAACCCCAG
>JANMST010000039.1:0-4074 GCA_031389635.1 Acidimicrobiia bacterium
CATACGGCTCTATCGCGCCGTCAAAGAGGACGTGCCCGACGGTTGGTACACCCAGCCTCTCGGCGAGGCCCGGGTGGAGACCGAGGGTTCGGACGTCAGCCTGATCACGTGGGGCGCAATGACCAAGGAGGCTCGCCAGGCGGTGGCGGCTCTCGCCGAAGAGGGGATCTCGGCAGAGCTGATCGACTTGCGCTCGCTGGTGCCCCTCGATGAAGAAGCGATCATCTCCTCGGTGGAGAAGACCAGCCGGGCGGTCGTGATCCACGAGGCCCCCCGGACCGGCGGGTTCGGAGGCGAGATCGTCGCCGTCATCCAGGAAAGGTGCCTGTATGCGTTATCGGCACCCATCCAGCGGGTAACCGGTTGGGACACCGTGTTTCCCCTGAAGCGTTCTGAGCACCACTACTTGCCGTCGGTCGAACGGATCATCGCCGCTGTCCGACGCACTCTGGAGGGGTGATGGCCAAGGAGTTCCGTCTCCCAGACATCGGTGAAGGCCTGACCGAAGCGGAGATCGTTCGATGGTTGATACCGGTCGGTGGAGCCGTCAAGGCCGATCAACCGGTCGTCGAGGTCGAAACCGACAAGGCGGTAGTTGAGATCCCGTCGCCGTTCGCAGGCTTCGTCATCCATCACGGTGGCTCGGAGGGCCAGACCATGGCGGTCGGCGAGGTGCTCCTCGTGGTGGGCGAGCAAGGAGAAATCTGGCCGGCGGAGGTGGCGCCCTCTGTCAGTGAGGAGGGGCCCGTTACACCGAGTTCCGACGGGCGGCTGGGGGACGAGGTGGTCGACGTGATCAACGAGCAGGTCGCCACCGATGAAGGAATGCCAGAACCGGAACCATCGGATGCCGGAGAACGGGAGTCGGCATCCCCCAAGTCGGCCAAGCCGGAGTCGGTCAAGCCGATCGTCGGGAGCCTGAGCGAGGATGCCTTCGAACTGGCCCCGCGCCAGGGCCGGGTTGCGTCAGCCTTGTCGCGTGCGCAGGCGCTGCCGCTTGTACGCAAACTCGCTCGCGATCTCGGGGTAAATCTCGATGAGGTCGCCGGGACCGGTCCTGACGGTCGAATCGTTCGCGAGGACGTGCTGGCCGTCGCCAAGGCCAAGGCTGTTAAAGCGGGCCAACCCTTCGAAGAGCCGCCACCGAATTCCCTACCACCGATGCCGGTTTCGCGCGAGGGTGAGCGGCGTCCGATGTCGAAGTTGCGCAGGACGATCGCAGCCAACATGACGAAGTCGTGGAGCGAGATACCCCACGTGACCACCTTCGACCAGGTCGACGCCTCCCGGCTGCTGGCTGCCCGCAAAGCTCTCGAGAATCGCCACAAGGCCAAGGTGCCTCTGGAGGCGCTCGTGATCAAGGCGGTGGTGCCGGTCCTGGCCGCCTATCCGGAGTTCAACTCGCGCCTCGACGGGGACGACCTGATGGTGTTCGGTCACTACGACATCGGGGTGGCGGTAGATACCCCCGACGGCCTACTTGTGGCAGTTGTGAAGGCTGCGGATCAGAGGACGCTGCTGGAAGTCGCGGCCGACGTGAGAAGGCTGGCCGAAGGCGCCAGGGAGCGAAAGTTGAACCCGACCGATCTCTCGGGTCAGACCTTCACTATCTCCAACATCGGGGCGTTGGGTGGGGGGTTCGGGACGCCGTTAGTTCCACCCGGCACAACAGCCATCCTCTCGGTCGGTAAGGCCGTCGAACAGCCCGTCGCCGTCGATGGCAAGGTCGTGATTGCCCCATTGCTGCCCCTATCCCTCTCATATGACCATCGTGTAGTCGACGGTGGTCTTGGCCGAAGGTTCATGACCATGGTTCTCGAAAACCTGGCCGAGCCAACGCTCTTTCTTGCTTGACCGTCCCGGCTAGCCAGCCGTGTCGTCCTCGAGACGGTGATACTTCGGGTCGTAACGCATCAGATCCGACATCTGCCTCCTCAATTGAGTCGGTGCATTCCGTATCCCCATTGCCAGAGCGAAGGCGGGATCGTTGTCGGTCTTGATGATGATCTCTTCGCCGTCGGCAATCATGTGAAAGCCATCGTCCAGGGCTTTCACCGCTACTTGACCGATCGTCCACTCTCCGATTTCGATCTCCTCGGCCGTGATCCGCATGACGTGATCGTCGGTGAGGTCGATCGCCACCCTCACGGGTGCCTCGTGTCCAGCCAGTTTCAAGGATCCGTCGAAGTGGTCCATGCCCGTAAAGCTAGGACAAAAGGGGACTTGCGCTAGTCATTTCCGGAAAAACGCTCAAGTGGCTAGTCACCAGCGCCGGTAGCCGGTGAGGCTGATTCGTATTGGGAAGCGGTAGTGATCGGAGAAGCTGTCCCAATCCATCCCGATCGCCGGCACCCTCTCGTCGTATCGAGCTCGATATCCGGCAACATCCCTGGCCGGGGGCGTTTCATGGTCGATGGCGGCTTCTCCGTAGAGGATCGAGATGTCGTCGCCGTGCTCGTCCGAGTTGAAGTTGAGGGCGACCTGAGGATTGCCGGCGATGTTCTTGATCCGGGCAGAGCCGGCCGAGTAGAGGAGGACCGTTTCGCCATCCCACAGAAACCAAACGGCCGACGGTTGGGGGCGGAGGTCGGGGCTGACAGTGGTGAGCCAGACCACCGTGTCATTGGACAGTCGTTCGAGCGCTCGCGCCTGATCGGGATCGGCCGGATCCAACCGGAACATGGCGGCAGGCTATTCGGTCTTTGGCTATTCGGTTTTTGGCTGGCCCGTTTTTGGCTGGTACCTCTCGACGATCTCGTAAATCTCGGTCAGATCGATGCTCGGGTAGGGGTCAGGGGAGAGAAGGCCGACGATTCGGGCGTGGGCCCTCGCTGACGCCCTCACCCGGCCCGACCACTGTCCGGCGACCGCTCCGACGGGAGTGCGACAGCATGGTTGGTCGGGACAGCCCGAGACCCGGCGGTTCTCGGTGTCGCGTCCGCGGAAGAAGCGGGAGTCGTCGAACGCCACACCGAAGGTGACGGCGTGGGACCCGGGCTCGGGCTCGAGGTAGGTGGAACAGAAGAAGGAGCCGACCGGTGTGTCGGTGTACTGGTAGTGGAGGGAGAAGCGATCGGAGGACCCGAACACTGCCCTGGCTGCCCACTCCCGGCACAGCCGCAGCGCTTCGACTCCACCGTCTTCGTCGCGGGGAAAGGGAACCCCATCGTTCTCGTAGGCCTTCAGGGCGATTCCTTCCTCGTCGCTCACGACGAGGTGGCTCCGGAACTCGAGCCGGCGTGTGGCCAGGTTGGCGACCCGATGGGCGGCGGTCTCATAGGAGACGTAGAAGACCTCTCGCAGGTCTTCGATCGACAGATCGCGTTGTCGCTTGGCATCGGACAGGAACGGGATCGCCGCCCCTTCGGGAACGAGCACCGCCGAGGCGAAGTAGGCGGTCTCGCGACGCTGACGAAGGAATTCGTCGTAAGTCGACGGCTCGGAATGCTCAAGCACGAAGCCGGCCAGCGTCTGGAGGATGGCCTTGCGGGCCTGTCGCGTGCGAAGCTCGTTGCGCTGGGCGATGTATATGACCTTGTTCTTGAGATCGGTGATGGAGCGCAACGACGTCGGGACATCCTCGACCGACTTGATCTCGAAACCGAGTGCTCCGGAGAGGTCGATCAGATTCCGCGATGAGACCGGGCCCGACCCCGGATAGCCCGACTTGCCGAGAGCAACGCTGGCCGCTTTCTCGACCTCTTCCAGATAGCCGTCGACCTCCCGCAGTTCCCGCGTCATCTCACCATTGACCCGTCGCACCTCTCCGGCCGTCACCGGGTTCGGTCGGGTTCCTTCGTTCAACCGGCGATAGAGGCCAACCAGATGAGCCAGAACCTCGTCGCTGAGGCGGGCCGAGGGGCGCAGATAGGGGAGGCCGAGGTCGGGAAGCGTGCTCTGGGCACGTTCCAGTTCGATCTCGAGCTCGGCTCGCCGATTGGGCGCCTCCGGCGACAACAGATCCTCGAGGGTCACGTCGAGGGCCGCGGCCAGAGCCGAGATCTGGCTGAGTCGGGGCTCCTTCTTTCCGTTCTCGACCATGGAGAGATAGGGGGCCGGCCGGCCGATCAGGGC
>JANMST010000042.1:0-1634 GCA_031389635.1 Acidimicrobiia bacterium
ACGCACCACGCTCTGGGTTCCACGCACCACGCACCACGTACTACGTACCACTTATTTCCCGCTGCCCTTCTCGGTTCCGTGCTGGGCAATGTTGACCAGCAACCCGACTCCGGCCAGACACGAGATCAGCGCGGTCGATCCGAAGCTCACAAACGGCAGGACAATCCCGGTGATGGGCAGCACCCCGAGGACGCCGCCGATGTTGGTCAGGGCCTGGAACGAGAGCCATCCGGTGATCCCGGCGGCGACCATCCGCCCGAACCGATCGGGCGCCCTCGAGGCGATCGACCATCCAACCAGCGCGATCACCATGCATAGGGCGAGAACCATCATTGCTCCGACCAACCCGGTTTCCTCACCGATGATCGCAAAGATGAAGTCGGTGTGGGCATTGGGCAGATATGACCACCGGGCCCGGCTCGCCCCGAGGCCCACCCCGAAGAGTCCGCCGGTGCCGAGGGCGTAGTAGCCCTGAATCACCTGATACCCGTTGCCGGATGGATCGGCCCATGGGTCGAGGAACGAATCGATCCGATCCATCCGATAGCCCTCCGTGACCGACAGCAAGAGCCCCGCTACCACGGCCAACGCGCAGACCCCGACCACGAACTTGAAAGGGGCTCGGGAGACGAGGATGACCGCGAGGGCGGCAGCCGCAACCACCAGGGCGGTGCCCAGGTCGGGCTGGAAGAGAATGAAGGCACAAGTAAGCCCGACCGTCAGGAAGAGCGGCCCGGCGACGTGGCCAGCTTCGTTGACGAGATTGCCCTTCTTCTCGAGCAGCGCAGCCAGAGCAATGATCACGGCAAGCTTGGAAAGCTCCGATGGTTGAAAAGTCACGAAACCCAGATCGAGCCAACGACGTGAGCCATTGCGAGCCAGGCCGGCAAACCAGACCGCTCCGAGCAATCCGAGGCAGACGAAGTAGAAAGGCATCGCCAGCCGCAGATAGGCCCGGTACGGGATTCGGGCTATCACCACCATTGCAACTACTCCGACGCCGAGACCGATGAGCTGGCGCTTGAAGTAGAAGAAGCGATCCTCGGCATCGGCGATACCACGAATCGAGGAGGCCGAGAGGATCTCGCCCAGACCCATGACCAGGAGGACAACAACAGTGACGAGCAGAATCGAAGCGACCCGGGTATTGACCCGGGCGCTGTCGGTGCGGCGTCTCGCGGCGGCCCGCACCTTTGCGATCGAGGTCACGTTGCCGGTCATGCCGCTCCTCCTACCGTTCTGTCATCGCTGATCAACCCCCGAACAGCGGCGACGAAGGCGTCCCCCCGGGCGGCGTAGTCGTCGAACATGTCGAAGCTGGCACATCCGGGCGCCAGCAGCACCGTGTCACCTGAGCGGGCGACTCTCATCGCAATCGCCACCGCCTCGTCCATCGACGAAGCCTCGGCCGAGCGACCCGGGCCGGCCGCCTCCATCAGTGTCCCGGCTGACGATCCGACCGCGACCACGAATCTGACATTGGTCGCGATCGCCAGGGGTGTGACGTCTAAACCCTTGGTGAGGCCCCCCGCGATCAGCACCACGGATCGGAAGGAGCCGATGGCAGCGAGCGCGGCATGAGGGTTGGTTGCCTTCGAGTCGTTGACGAACACGACACCGGCAGATTCAGCGAC
>JANMST010000119.1:0-5331 GCA_031389635.1 Acidimicrobiia bacterium
GTCGACTTCGAGCAGGAGGGTGGAGGGATGATTTGGCTCGACCACCCTCCACCTGGGAGGCCGGGACGTGACGATTCCAGCGGTCCCCTTTCCCGATCTCGGACCCGAACCCGAGCGAGGAGACGGGTGGGTGCGCTTCACCCAAACGGCGGGCGGACGGACCGGCGCTCCCCTCCCCCGCCGGGTCCCGCATCCCCCCTTAATCCGGATCACTTCCCCTGTCGCCTGAACGACCCTGGCCCTGACAATGCACGCCGGCGGCTCGGTGGAACAAGATCTCGTGGGTGCGAGCACTTTCCCCCGTCACTGGATGTACGACCTTGAAGGCGGGCCTATCGCCAAGTCGGGTCTGATCGACCTCGAGAACTGGATGCAGCACGCCTTCGGTGAAGAGACACCGTGGGGCGGCCAGGACTCGCCGGCCCTGGTCGGCGCGGAAGGGCGACGAGGTTCCTCAGCTGGCCACGATGTCGGCGTTGACGAGCCTCAGTGCAAAGACGGCTCGCCTTCCTGGTAGGCCTTTGAACACGTGGCTGCCCCGGTCGTCGAATTCGAGGCCGGTACCGTCTAAGAGATCCCGGGTTGTGCTTGAAATCAGGGTTTCACCCGGTTGAGCGAGGGCCATGACACGGGCAGCGGCATGGATCGCGACCCCCCGAACGTCGCCGGGTAGGACTTCCACCTCCCCGGTGTGGATGCCTGCTCGGAGTTGGATCTCGAGACCGGCGACGGCTTGGTGGAGTGCCGCCGCCGCCCTGACCGCCCGTTCGGCACCATCAAAAAGAGCGAGGATTCCGTCACCTGTGGTCTTCACGAGCCTGCCGCTGTAGCGGTTGAGAACGAACTGGATACGTTCGTTGTGTGCCGCCACCACGTCGAGCCACTTGCCGTCGCCGAGGAGCTGCGCAGTCGCCGTCGAGTCGACAATGTCGGTGAACAAGATCGAGGCAAGGATCCGTTCGCCTCGACGCTCCGCGGTCCGGCCGTAATTCCGCATCGCCGCAAAATCGACACAGACCCATGGCTCCTGACCGACGACCCAGGCGTCGTGGCCGGGCGGGATCTCGAACACGTCGCCAGGCCCGACCTCGAGCTCGGTTCCATCAGACAATTCGGCGCGAAGACGACCTGACAGGACAACCCCGAGGTGATGGAACTGGCAGGTGTCGGTACCGGCGATTGGCTTGACATCCACCGACCACCTCCAACCCGGCTCGTAAGTCATCCGGCCGACAACCACGTCGTCGAGTTCGACGACGTCGACCTTCCCACGCGGGAAGGTTCGGACCTCGGCGGGTGCATTAAATCGTTTGCGCTGCATCCGTGCCATGGCCGCTCGTGACCGTCCTCTACTGGGTGGAAACGTCGCGATGGTAAACGGGGCTAACCGCCGAGCCTTCAGGAGCCCTGCACGTGGGTTATCGTCCTGTTGAGGAGAGTGAGTAGCTCTGGGAAGGTAGGACCCCATGGAGCTCATCGACCAATTGCTTGCGACTCTCGCTAGACCCACCCCGGGCTCCGTTAGCGGGCAGCTGATCACAGCCTGATACGGACGTTGATCGTCCCTGCCCTCGGCAAGAAACCAAGGGAAGGCTCCAGGCATATCTGGATGAGTTTTCGCTCCGTTCCTGCGCCCCCCGATCGGGGGGCCAAACCGCAAATCAACATCTGAGAACGGTGAGTCAAGGTGCCGGGGAGCCCAAGACGATGATCTCCAGGTCGGCAGGAGTGGCCTTGACGAACATTCCAGCGGGGTCCGGTCATCCCGAATCGGCGGTGACGGTGGTGACTCAATGACTTTCCGATTTGAAAGGAGCCGGTGCCCGGAGGCTACTGCGGCTGCCAGGAACAGGCTCGGCCAGAACCAACCTGGTAGCAGCGACGCACCAGTGTCGGCCCGCAACGGATCGAGCAGCAAGCGCCCCCTGCTTGCCCAGATGACGAAAACCGCCATTCCAGATCCTTGACGCCAACCCCGCCGGACCACGGGAGCTGCAAGCAGAGCGCCGGTCAATGCCGAAGCCAGGTCGTAGACCGGGAATGGATGTACCGGTGCCGGCCCCGAGATGGTGGTGAAGATCGAGTCTCCAATGAAGATCTGATGGACGTGTGGTGTGCTGCCGGGTGGGTAGGTGATACCCCAGGGGAGGTGAGTCGGGTTGCCAAAGCAGCATCCGGAAAGGAGACACCCGATCCTCGTGGAGACGATGCCAGCCCCGAGGGCCGGGGCGACGGAGTCGGCCGCCCGCCACGGTCGCAGCCGGAGCATTCTGCAGAGTGCCCACCCGACCAGACCGCCTCCGATCAGGCCCCCGTACAAAGCGAAGTCCCCGGCCGAGAAGCGGAAGAGACGTGACCCGAGATCGCCGTTGGGCGATTGAGTGCTCAGCACGGCCATGATCCGCGCTCCACCAACTGCTCCCACGGCCGAGCCGGCAATGACCCAGGCGAGTGCTCGTCTCTCAATCCCGACTCTGCCGGCCATGAACAGAGCAACCATGAGGGTGACGGCGATGGCCACCAGGAGCATCAGCCGATAGGCGATGGGACTTGGAGCCACGACCTTCGAACTATGAGCCTTCCCTTCTCGTGACACCCCCTCGCGGAATGGACGCGAGGTGGAGTGATCGGGACCAAGTGGCGGGGGCCACTTTCTACTTTTGGTACCCCTCCAATTTCAGTGTCACCCCACCCTGTCAGCCGTGACCGAGGACCTGTTCGCCCTAGAGACGGGAATGAATGGACCCTCTTTGCCCGGCTAATGCTGCGACCGAGACGACGTCACCGACGTCGTTCTGGTGCGCAGTTAGGAAGGGACTCGCCCACCAAGGGTTATTTGATGGGCTTTCGACCGGTCAGTTGCATTCGGCCTGGACCTGCCACAAGCCGATGTCAGAAACCCTGGCGGCCCGATGACAGACACCCTGTCATCAGCGTTCGGACGTGGATTCAATTTTCATCGCCTCCTCCCCTCAGGAGATTCAGAACAGGCTTGATCTTCTTGGTCCACGTTTCGGTGGTCTCACCTGCGATCCGCTCGCACCCATACGCTTGCAATTTCGATCAACCGATCATCGGTAATAGTTCACCTGAGCGCCTCAACTGCGGACTCAAACGTCCGACCGCTCGACAGGAACCACGGCGACAAACAGCAGACGCTTTCGCAAATGGCTGGCCAGGATCCGCCCCTCACCCTCCTCGGCTCCCATCTCCTCGGGTGTCTTTTTCAGGTATGCGCACTTAGGCGGCGTGCCACCGGCGGATAGTCCTACGGCTGGCTCCCGTCGCTGCGCCCACCGACCACTCCCTGTTCATCTTTGAGATCGAAAGCGTCTGATTTTTGTGCGTCGGTGTAGTGGGTCTTCAGCACCGTCAAGTCGTGGTCCAGCCGGTTCACATGGGTGAAGCTGGAGCGGGCCGAATCCGCCGGGGGAGGCGACCGGGGATGACGAACCAAAGAACGCGTCGTCGCACCCACCACGCCGAACGGCACTTCCTGGGCGGTCATTGGTGCGTCCGGCGGCCACTTGATGGCATGCAATGGTCGCGGAACTCAAGAAAGCGCTGTGAGGCATAGAGTGGACTGCCGTATGGGTGGGTTTCCAATGCAGGATGTCCGAACCGTCGTGGTCAATGGAGCCCCCCTCAGCTACCTGGAGCAAGGTCAGGGGCCCGGTGTCGTATTCGTCCACGGAGGTTATAGCGACCTTCGTACCTGGCTCCCCCAGCTTGATGAATTTGCTGAGGGGTACCGGACAGTTGCTTATAGCCGCCGGTACGCCCGTCCCAACGAGGACATCCCTGAAGGCCAGGACGACCAGATCGGGCCCCACGTGACGATCTGATAAGCCTGCTTGGATGCCTCGACCTCGCCCCCGCCCATCTGGTCGGCAACTCGTGGGGCGCCTTCATCTGCCTCCTGGCGGCGGTTAAAGAGCCGGACCTTGTGCGCACGCTCGTCCTGGGTGAGCCGCCAGTGTTGCCCTTGTTCATCAGCAACTCCCCGAAGATGGGCGAGCTTCTGCGGCTGTTGTTGCGGAATCCGAAGGATGCCATCACGGTCATGGGCTTCGCGGCGCGAGTCCTAAGCCCAGCGGAGAGGGTCTACCGGCGCGCCGACTTTGACGATGGAACGAAAGCCTTCGTGTCGGGAGTGCTGGGCCCTCAGGCCTATGAGGCGCTTCCCGAGGAGCGCAAGCAACAGATGCGCGAGAACCACCACGCCGATCGGGCCCAGTTACTGGGGGCGGGCTTCCCGCCGCTTAGCGCCGATGACATCCGCCACGTCAAGACACCCACCCTGCTTGTGACCGGCGAGCAAAGCCCACCTATCCTCCGCCGGACCCTGACAGGTAAGCTCGAGAAACTCCTCCCAAACGTCGACAGGGTTGAGATCGGCAACGCCTCCCACGTCATGCATGAACAGAACCCGAAGGGTTTCAACCAAGCAGTTCTGGCCTTCGTCCGCCGCCACGCGTCGTAGGCAAATAGGCAGGAGTTCTAGGAACGAAGCACAGCTGTCATAGGTGGGGGACCATCGCTAAGGGATTCTCGCCCGCGATGGACGCGATGCCTCACCCAGGAGGTTCTAGGCAGGTCGTTCCGGCAACACCGCTGGTGACGTGTCTTAGCGCATGCTGGCAGGGAAGGGCTTGTCGTCGGCTAGTGAGGAAGTTTCACCGCGATGACGTCGATCTGCTGGATGTCCGGTGGCTGAGCGAAAAGTTCGTCAGCCCGCCCCATCAATGCCTCGGCGACCTTGCCCGACAGGTGCGCTTGCCGACCCGAGTCATCCGGGAACACGTCGAAGATTGCGAACTTGGACGGTCCCAGCCGGATCGCGAACCATGCCGTCGTATCCGGCTCCTCCTCCACCAACGCGAGCCCTCCTTCAAGAAAGCTCTTCACCTCTTCCTCTTTCCCTGCCTTCGCCTCCAGCGGAACGAATAGCCCGACAGTCACCATTGCCCGTCTCCTTTCAATAGACCCCGATTCGGGGGGACCGGTACCGGGACCTTAGACCTGAGCGCAGGGGCCCGTGGAGGCGGGCGACGATCACAAGAAGAGAACACGCAAGTAACCCGACGGACGAGCTAGCGCGGGGCGAGTCGTGGTCGGCTGCCTGAGCTTTCAGCAAGACCGACGACGGAGCCTCAGCTCTTGACGGGAGTTCGGAGGTGTGTGGATCCGCGAGACTCAAAGGCGTCGCGATCAGCAAGACCGAAATAACACCGAACCGTTCCGACGGGATCCGCCCGCTTGCCCTGAACTCCAAGGGTGTCAACCCAACAGTACGTCCAACATTCCCTCTCCCGGCTCGCAACGCTGACC
>JANMST010000134.1:0-1822 GCA_031389635.1 Acidimicrobiia bacterium
AGGATGGCGAGCGTCAGGCCGATGCCTGCCGGGATTCCACCGCCCCCACTTAACCGGGCGTGAAGTCCAACCAGGCCGAAGGCGAATAGCACTGGGGCGACTTCAAAGAGGAACTGTGCAGAAAGCTCGCTGCGGAGAAGGGCTGGTCTGTGGCCGGGGTCTACACCGACAATGACCTATCCGCGTTCTCGGGTGCTGCCCGGCCAGCCTACGACCGCATGGTCGCTGATCTTGAGGCCGGCGTGGTGGACGCGGTGCTGGTGGTTGATCAAGATCGGCTGACTCGGCATCCCCGGGAGCTCGAGGAGTTCATCATCATGGCTGACCGGCTTGGTGTTCTTTTGGCGAATGTCTCGGGCGAGATCGACCTTGGAACCTCTGATGGTCGATTCCGTGCCCGGATTATGGGTGCGGTGGCCCGGCAGGAGTCGGAGAAGAAGTCGGAGCGGCTTAAGCGTCAACGTGATCAGCAGGCACGGATGGGACTCGCTACGGGCGGTCGGCGACGGTTCGGGTATCGGCACGCCCGAGACGCCAACGGTCGAGCGACATTGGCGGTGATCGAGGAGGAGGCCGCGCTAGTTCGGGAGGCTGCGGTTCGCTTCCTGGGCGGCGAGTCGCTTCGTCGGATCGCCTCGGATTTCAACAGGGGTGGCATATCCACGGTGACTGGGGCGCCGTGGCGGGTGACGACTCTCACGACTCTTCTGGCGGGGCCACAGGTCGCGGGTTTGCGTGTTCATCGTGGCGAGATCATCGGTGAGGCCGCGTGGGATGCCATTCTTGATCGGACTACGTGGGAGCAGATCCGCGCGAAGCTCGGGGATCCGCGGCGTACACGAACGGGGCGCTCTCTTTGCACCTGCTGACAGGAATGCTCACATGTGGTCGTTGCGGTGCCACACTCTATTCCTCACGACGATCCGACGGTTCCCGCCGGTACGCCTGTAATCGAGGTGCAGCCGAGGGGCCTTGTGGCCGCACGGCAGTGACTGCCGATCCAGTCTAGCATGCGGTGGCGGAGCAGCTCTTGGTTGCTCTCGCAGGCCCACCCCTTTGGCGGGCCCTCGATCGTGGTGACGACGCCGAGACCGGCAGCGTCACCCGTCAGTTGATTGCCGATGAGGAGTCGCTTGAGCAGCTCGCTCGTGATCACTACGTTGAGCGCGCCATCAGTCGGCGCGAGTTTCTGGCAGCTCGCGAGATGCTCGAGGAACGAATCGCAAGAAACAGGGCCACGCTAGGAGCGACGGCAACCGGCTTGGCCTTGATCGGGTTACCACGGACACTCGGTGAGCTTCAGGAGTTATGGCGCAGTCTCGACATCGAACGGCAACGCGCCATCATGGAGGCGGTGATCGAGGAGATCACTGTCAACCCAGGTGCTCCAGGCAGGCGTATCTTCGATACGAACCGCATCGAGATCCGGTGGCGGGCCTGACGGGATCGACTCGCGACGCGATATCACGAAATATTGCGTGCCTTTGGAGTGCTCGGCATCCGGGCTGTCGCAAGAACAGCGGCAACCCGCGCCAGGACGATCGGGTCCTCTACATGATCCGGCAGACCCGCAAGCCCCCTTGAGAGGCCGACCGCGGTTCGGATCGGAGAACCGACGGAAGCTGGTTCGCCCCCATTCGACAGTGCGATGTTCGGCGTCGGGTGCGGTGTCGTAGCTGTCACCCAGCAAGCCCCTCTCTGATCTGCGCGAGGTCTTCGTGGACCCGCCCGAATGGTGAGCGCTGACCCTTTCGGTCGGGTGCCATCTCGTTGTCCATCTCCCCGTTGGTCGAGTGCACCGGGCGGGCAGTGCGGCGGTGAC
>JANMST010000151.1:0-3817 GCA_031389635.1 Acidimicrobiia bacterium
TTCGAGGTTGCTTCTCTGAAGGGGCGTCGTGCTTTCGAGTGCGGCGCCCCTTCATGTAAAAGGCGTAGCCTTTGTCCTTCTACAAGAAGCCGTGTTCCTTCAGCCAGGCGTCGTTGAAGATCTTGGAGAGATAGCCCCGACCCGAATCGGGGAGGATGACCACCACCAGTTTGTCGCTGTGTTCCCGGGCTATCTGAAGGGCGGCTTCGGCTGCCATCCCACACGACCCCCCTACGAGGATTCCCTCCTCACGCGCCAACCGGCGGGTCATCGCGAACGACTCGGCATCGGTCACCATGATGAAGCGATCAATCAGGGCCAGGTCGACCGTTTCCGGATAGAAGTCCTCTCCGACCCCTTCGACCAGATACTGATGGATCGCCTCCGGCCCCGGGGCGGTGTAGATGCTCCCTTCCGGGTCGGCTCCCACCACCACGATGTCAGGTCGCTGCTCCTTCAAGTAGCGCGCCGAGCCTGAAATGGTTCCGCCGGTCCCGACCCCAGCCACCAGGACGTCCACGGTCCCCTCGGTTTGTTGCCAGATCTCCGGTCCGGTCGTGAGGTAATGGGCGAGGGGGTTGTAGGGATTGGAATACTGATCGGGTCGGAAGGAGCCCTCGATCTCGGCGGCCATCCTCGCCGCCACCCCGTAATAGGAGTCGGGGTGTTCGGGTAGGAGGTCGGTCGGGGTGACGATCACCTCGACCCCGTAGGCCCGGAGAAGGTCGATCTTCTCTTTGGAAACCTTGTCCGGCACAGTGCAGATCACCCGATAACCGCGGACGGCACCCACCAGCGCCAGGCCAACGCCCGTGTTGCCCGAGGTCGGTTCGATGATGGTTCCCCCCGGCCCGAGTAGCCCGGCCCGTTCGGCTGCGTCGATCATCGAAACGGCAATCCGCTCCTTGACCGAGCCTCCGGGATTGGTGTGCTCCAGTTTGGCGACGAGATTCCCGGGCCGATGGATACGCCCGAGCCTCACCAGCGGGGTTCCGCCGATCGCCCCGAGTACGTCGTCGTGGATTTCCATGAGGCGAGCAGCATATGAGGAGGGGAGACGGAAGGCGGAAGACGCCAGACGCCAGACGCCATCGTCTCACGTCTCACGTCCCCTTCCCCGGCCACGTCTTCGGTTTTCACGTGAGACGTGAGACGCCCCCAATCACCCGCCATCCCCCCGATTCGGCCCGCCACGTCTTGAATTGGGGCGTGGGACTTGAGACTTGATCCTGGACCTAACCTCGGGGGCATGACCCGTCTGGTCCGGTTTGCGTGGTTTGTAATCGGCTGGAACGTCCTGACCATCTTGCTGGGGGCCTTGGTCCGGGCGACTCACTCGGGCGCCGGCTGCGGCCGATCCTGGCCTACCTGTCAGGGTGAGCTGCTGCCGGAACTGAGTGGCGCCACAACTATCGAGTTCACCCACCGGATTGCCAGCGGCATCGCCCTTTTGCTCGTGGCCTCTCTGGTGGTCACTGTCTGGCGCTCGGCCGGCCGTGGTCATCCCGCTCGACGGGCGGTGGTTGGCGCCGGGATCGCGATCATCGGCGAGGCTCTCATCGGGGCTGCGATCGTCTTCTACGAGTGGGTCGCGGACGACAGTTCGATCGCCCGTGCCCTGGCGGTCCCGTTACACCTGGTCAACACGTTTCTCCTCCTCGCCGCTTTGACGCTGACTGCCTGGTTTCTGGGAGGAGGCGGGCGATTGGTCGTCAGGGGTGGGACGTCGTGCTTGGTGATCGTGGGGGCTGCTGCCCTGGTCGCAATTGCCGGGACCGGGGCGGTGACCGCCCTGGCAGACACTCTGTTTCCCTCGGAATCGGTTGCCGCCGGTCTGGCTGCGGCCATCACCTCCACCGAACACTTCCTCACCAGGCTGCGGGTGCTCCATCCGGCACTGGCGATTCTCACCGTGTCAGCGGCAGTGTTGGCAACCAGATTGCTGCGTAGGCCCGTGTTGGCCCGGGTGCGCACCCTCCTGATACTCAGCGTCGTGCAGATGGGATTGGGGGTGCTGACCATCGCGCTGTCGAGCCCTCTCTGGGTCCGCCTGCTTCACCTGGCGACTGCCGACCTGATCTGGGTCAGCTACGTCTGGCTTGCGGCTCAAACTCTGTCAAGCAGGGCGGACAGCGACTCCGCCGTTGCGACTGGTGCCAGGCAAGCGAAACCCGTGCACAAATAGGCGAGGGTCTCGGAGCCGGAACCGCGGCCTTCCAGAAGCGGAATCGAGGCGCTAACGGCGTCGAGCGACGTGGCCAGGGCAATATGGGGTCGGTACCCCGCCCAGAACACTGCCGACATTTCCGTCGCTCGATGCCCGACGACCGCTAGTTCGCGGGTTCCCCGAAGGAGGCTGGTCTGAAGGGCCAGGCTTTGTCCGGCGGCAGACGGATAGCGATCCATGAGGAATCCGACCGATCGAAGGTATCCCTCGGCGGAAGCTGTGACGTCCTGATCGCCGGTGTAGAGACCCAAAAGGAGCAGCGCCTCGGCGGCCAACGAGGTTCCGGACGGAGCCGGATTGTCCATTAGATCGCGGGGACGCTTGATGAGACTGCCGGGCTCGCTCGAGAACAGCCCGCCGTCGCCGTCACCGAACCGCTCGGGGATCTGGCGGATGAGTATGGATGCCGCCTCGAACCACTCCGTTTCACCGGTGGCCGCGTAGAGCGTGAGGAGGCCGATCCCCATCGACCCGTAGTCGTCCAAGAACCCGGCGACGTCGCTGGCGCGACCTTTGGCCCAGGACCGCGACAGACCTCCATCGGGTCGACTCATCCGGTCGAGGACAAATCTGGCGGCCCTACGCCCGGCCTCCAGGTAACGCGGCTCCGCCAGCGCAGCGCCGGCTTCGGCGAAGGCTCGTATCGCCAGTCCGTTCCACCCCGCTACCACCTTGTCGTCGAGGCCGGGCCGAATCCGCCTGTTGCGATGGTCGAAAAGTGCGCGACGGGAGGCTTCGACCGCATCTTCGACCTCGTCTACCGACTTCTCGAACCGTTCGGCCAGTTCGTTGAACGAGCGATCGATATTGAGGATGTTGCGGCCTTCGAAATTGCCGGATTTCGTGACTCCGTAATACCCGCCCGCCAGTTCGCCGAATTCTCCGGTCACTGCCATGAACTCGTCGTGCTCCCAGACGTAGAAGCGGCCCTCTTCTCCCTCCGAATCGGCATCCTCCGCGGAGAAGACCCCTCCCTCCTCCTGCGCGAGGTCCGCCAACAGATATTCGAGGGTGCTCCTGGCTGTGTCCACGAAGCCCGGTTCGTCGAACTCGATGCCGGCCCAGAGGTAGATGTGGGCTAGCTGGGCGTTGTCGTAGAGCATCTTCTCGAAATGGGGCACCAGCCATCTTTCGTCGACCGAGTAGCGAGCGAACCCTCCCCCGAGGTGGTCGTGAATCCCGCCTCGCTGCATGTTCACGAGCGTCTGCCTCAACATCCGTCGTGCCTCGGGGGCCCATGGCTGCTCCCATGCTCTTAGGAGAAATTCAAGTGTTGGAGCTTGGGGGAACTTGGGGGCGGACCCGAAACCGCCGTTCACCTGGTCGAAGTGGCCGTTGAGGGCCATGTAGGCCTTTCCCAGAGTCTCGGCGTCCGGGGCGCTGATTGCCTCCGGAATCCCGGCGGCGAGGGCAGTGGTGATCTTGGCCGCCTGCTCGGTGACCTCGGCCCGGCGATTCGACCAGGCGTCGGAGACAGCCGCCATCACCCTGCGGAAGGATGGCAGTCCCGGTCGGTCGGCCTTGGGGAAGTAAGTACCTGCGAAGAAAGGCTCTCCGTCGGGAGTCAGCCAGACCGTCATCGGCCATCCG
>JANMST010000294.1:0-3591 GCA_031389635.1 Acidimicrobiia bacterium
GTCTTTGGCGTTGGTGATCCCGACGCCGACGTGCTCATGGTTGGTGAGGCTCCGGGCTTCAACGAGGACCTTCAGGGCGAACCGTTTGTCGGGGCTGCCGGGCAGTTGCTCAATCGGCTCCTCCGAGAGATCGGGTTGAGCCGCGAGGACGTCTACATCGCCAACGTCCTCAAATGCCGCCCTCCCAACAATCGCGATCCAGCCCAGGACGAGGTCGACGCTTGCAAGGATTACCTGCGCGCTCAGATCACCATGGTCGACCCGAATGTTGTGGTGACGCTGGGCAACTTCGCAACCAAGTTGCTGATGAGGACCGAAACCGGGATTACCCGGCTGCGGGGGCGTACCTATCCTTGGTGGCAGGGCCGAACCCTGGTTCCGACCTACCATCCGGCAGCCGCTCTCCGCTCGGGTGACCGGCTGATCGGTGAGATGCAAACGGATTTCGCTCTGGTCCGCGATGCGTTGTCGAGGCCCCGGACCTTGACCACCCTCACCTCACCTCCAAGCGGTAAAGGTGCCTCTCCTGAAGCCTCAGCTCACATTCAATCCCATGTTGCAGGGCAATCCGATGTTTCAGGGCAATCCGACGGTTCAGGGGCCGACTCCGGGGACCAGGCCGATCAGATGAACCTCTTTGCATGACTCCATTTTCTTGCCCGCGCCCGGGCGACACGGCCGACCTCGGTGCCAGGCTGGCCGCGTTGCTCAGAATCGGCGACGTGGTTGTGCTTTCAGGCCCTTTGGGTGCAGGCAAGACGCTTTTCACCAGCGGCATCGCGGCCGGCCTCGGTGTCGAGGAACCTGTAATCAGCCCATCCTTCATCCTCACCAGGGAGTATTCGAGCGGTTTCCTGCCTCTCATCCACGCCGATATCTATCGACTGTCGACCAGGAACGAGTTCGATGACCTCGATCTTCTATCGCAGGCGTCCCAGGGCGTCCTTGTGATCGAGTGGGGCGACGTTGTCGAGCCGATCCTCCCTCCCGATCATCTCCGGGTGGATTTCGAGGTTGACGACGACGAAGCACGCAACATCACGCTGGTTCCGTGGGGAAGCTGGCGAACCCGGGTGACGGAGTTGACCTCGTGAGGCTCCTCGCCATCGAAACGGCCACCCCCCAGTCCGGAGTGGTTCTGGCGGAGGATCGCGGAGTTGTCGCCACCGCCTCCCGCCTGGACAGGACCGGACACGCCGGATTCCTGGTCCCGGCCATAGATTTTTGCTTCGATCAGGCCGGGTGGTTCCCGGACGATCTCGACGCCATCGTGGTGGATGTCGGTCCCGGCCTGTACACGGGTATCCGCGTTGGCATCGCCACCGCCCAGGGCCTGGCCTCGGCCCTCGGGATACCCGTTGTGGCAGGCACGTCGCTCGATGCCCTGGCGCTGGAGGCTGCCACCGGTCATCGCCATATCTTCTCGATCGTCGATGTTCGCCGCGGGGAGCTGGCTGTTTCCACCTACCGACCGGTGCCGGGGGGAGTCGTTCGTGATGCTCCCGCCGAGCTGATGTCGATGGAAGGACTCCGGGCAGCTTTGATGTCCGACCCCGGCAATCCCCTCGTGGTCGGCGACGTCCTGGCGATTCCCGGCCATGTGTTGCGAGGCCTGCATCGCGTTCGGACCGGCAGGCCCCGGTTTCCCTCGGCCCAGGCGCTCCTGGAGATCGGGCTTGCGAGGCTTGAAAAGAACGCCTTCCCGTCGGAGACCCTGCGACCGCTCTACCTGCGCGAGCCCGATGTGACCCTCAACTGGGAGAAGCTGACACCGGAGGGGCCTTGGTCGAAACCGTCCTGATCCGGCTCCTGATCGAAGAGGACCTTCCGTCGATCCTCCGCATCGAGGAAGCTACCTATCCCACGCCCTGGACCGAAGGGATCTTCCGTGACGAACTGGCTGCTCCGGGAAGGGTCTACGTGGTGGCCGAGGCCAACGACGAGGTGGTCGGCTATTCCGGCTTGATGCTGGTGCTCCCGGAGGCACACGTCACCTCGGTGACGGTCGATTTCCAACGGCGAGGCTCGCGGATCGGAACCCGCCTGATGCTGAGGATATGCCACGAGGCTCTGGTCGCCGGTGCCAACAGCCTCACACTGGAGGTGCGGTTCTCCAACCGCAATGCCCAGGCTCTCTACCAGCGTTTTGGGATGGCCCCGGTCGGGGTTCGCAAGCGCTATTACAAAGACGAAGACGCGCTGGTGATGTGGGTCCACGACATCGACAGCCCGGGGTACCGCGATCGCCTCGACGAGATCGCGGGGTCGCTGTGATCCAGGCCTCAAGCCTCAAGCCTCAAGTCTCAAGCCCGAAGGTGCGAAGGTCTCTGCTTGTGGCTTGGGACTTGTGGCTTGAGGCCCTCGCTAGAGGTGACCAATGAACCCGTTAGTTCTCGCCTTCGAGACTTCTTGCGATGAGACCGCGGTGGCTGTGGTCCGAGGGACCGAGGCGCTGTCGAGTGTCCTCTCCAGCCAGGTCGAAATCCACGCCCGGTTCGGAGGGGTGGTCCCGGAGGTGGCAGCCCGAGCCCATGTCGAAGCCATTCGCGCCCTCACCCACCGGGCGCTGGTCGAATCGGGAGTTCACCCGGCCGACCTCGATGGAGTCGCTGCCACGGCCGGTCCCGGGTTGGTCGGGGCCCTCCTGGTGGGGCACTCGTTCGCCAAGGCGACCGCCTGGGCCCGTCAACTCCCGTTCATCGGGGTCGACCATATGGAAGGGCACCTGATGGCCCCCCGGATCGAGCATCCGGAGTTCGTCCCGCCGGCGGTAGTGCTGCTGGCCTCGGGTGGCCATTCTCAGGTCGTCCACGTCGAAGACTGGGGCAGTTACGTCACTCTCGGCGAGACGATCGACGATGCCGCCGGGGAGGCGTTCGACAAAATCGCCCGGGTCATGGGCCTCGGCTACCCCGGAGGTCCCGCCATCGATCTCGCCGCCAGCGGCGGTAACCCGGCGGCGGTGCCGTTCCCCCGCGCTCTGCCCGATCGTCCATACCACTTTTCCTTCTCGGGACTGAAAACGTCGGTGATCACATATCTGAAGAAGGCTCAGGCCGCAGGCAACCTGGCCTCTCTGGCCGACGTTGCCGCATCGGTCCAGGAGGCCATCATCGACGTTTTGGTTGAGAAGACCTTCCAGGCGGTCGAGGACACCGGCGCTCCGGTCGTGGCGGCCGGGGGAGGAGTCCTTGCGAATCGCCGACTCCGCCAGCGTATGGCTTCGGAAGCCGAGGCGCGGGGGGTCACACTGTGCCTTCCTTCCAGTGCTTTTTGCACCGACAACGCTGCCATGATCGGAGTGGCGGGAGCCCATTGGCTGAAGGAAGGCCACTACACCGACTGGGCGGTCGGGGTCGACCCCGGTCGCAGACTGGGATGAGGCTCCATCCGCTGTTGTCTTCCAGCCTGCTGCGCACCGGGTCGACTGCCGCTCTGATGGTGGTTCTTAGCCTTCCCGATGTGGCGCGGGCAGACGATCTCCAATCGATGGAGGAGCCTCCTGTGGAGGTCACGCTGCTCTTCACTGGCGATGTCCTTCCCCACACCCCGGTCGTCAACAGCGCCGCCCGCAACGCCGGTGGCCAGGGT
>JANMST010000184.1:0-2202 GCA_031389635.1 Acidimicrobiia bacterium
CGCGTGGAGGGCTACCACAAGACGGGCTCCGGATTGAGGCCGATCTATCGCAATTGGAAGGGAGGAATCGACGTCTTCCCTGAATCCAACGAGGATCGGATACTGGTCTACCCCGACCGGACGACCTCGAGAGGCATCGAGGTGTATCACGACCGGAACTTTGGGAGCCGATGGTCGCTTCGGGCCGGCTATGCGCTGGCGTTCGTGAATGAGCGCGTGAGTCGTATCGATAACGTCAACAACCCCACACCGATCGTGTTCGACCCGACCCACCCGAGCCCTCAGGATCAACGCCACGCCCTGAACCTGGATCTTACCTACCGGCCCGGAAAAACCTGGTCGATTAATGCCTCCTACGCCTTTCACACCGGGTGGCCAGCCACGACGGAGAGCGTGCTGCAAGTCACAGGACCGAACGGGCAACCCGACATTACGGTCAACCCGGACAAGCTCTACGGGAGCCGTTTGCCCGGTTACCAGCGTCTGGACCTCCGGGTTACCCGTCGGAAGCCGACCAGGGGCGGCGAGCTCCGGTTCTTCTTTGAGGTGGTCAACCTCACCAATCACCGGAATGTCCTGGGTTACGATTATTTCAGAACCCGCGACGCGAGCGGCGGAATCCGTCTCCAGCGGGACTTGGAGACCTGGTTCACGATCCTGCCGTCACTTGGCGTGAGCTGGAGCGGGCGCTTCTAGCGCCTCACGGCAGACCAATGACGCTCCCGACGCCGGCGTACGTGTACCCGTCCTTCCAGGTACTCCTGAACAGGTAAAACGCCGGTTCACCGGTACAGTGGCCGGGCGCTATGCGGTCTACCTTGTATGTGTCGTGAAGCGCAGCGGCGATGCGTGCTACTTCCAGGTCGGTGGCAGCAGGTAAATGGAATCCGCCGAACACCATGTGCACCTGCCGGTTAATGCCCGTTGCCGCTGCGACGATCTTCTCGATTCCCGGATGCGAGCACCCGGCCACCACGATCATCCCTTGCGGCGCCTCAATAGCCAGGGACAGCTCGCGTAATTCTTTTGTGCCGACAGTCTCGGAGACCAAGGAGATCAGGTGCACTCCAGGGGCGATCTCGAAGGTCGAGTCCACCGTCACGAACTTGCCGGTCACCCACGGCGTGCCGGAGGTGAGCGTCTCCCGGGGATGGCCGTCGAAGTACCGCATCTCGTCGGGCAACGAGTCTTGCTGCCGGTAGAACTTGCTCGGCAGCGAGCCGCCGAAGACCCCGAACGCCTCCTTGGGGGCGTAGATCCTCACCTCCGGATTGACGCTCAGTAAATGATTGAGGCCCGCGGTGTGGTCGAGGTGGCGATGTGAGATGACCACGAAGTCCAGCTTCTTGAGGTCGACCCCAGCGGCTTTGACATTCTTCGCGAAGATCTGGGGGTTGTTACCGGTGTCGAAGAGGATGCGCTTTCCGCCATACTCCACGAGTGCCGAATAGCCCCAGTCCTTTGTCATCGTGGGAGACTTGCCGAACGCGTCGTAGAGGATCGTGACGCGGTTCCCTTTCGCCAGACTTGTGCGGAGGACGTATCCGCTAAGCAGCAGCACGAGAGCAAGGACGAGCGCGAGGGCTAAACCTCGGCTGATGCGGGGACTCACTGGAAGCCTCGGAGCCGACGACGTCCGGCGATTGCAGGCAAGTGGGAGGAAGCTACCTCAAGATAACGCCCAGAGTTCGAAGAGCATTCAGGTGCGCCTCTCGACTTGCCTAAGGACGTGAAGCATCTTGAGAGGGCTGGCGCGTGCAGGTCGCCGATGCCACCGTACCGGTTTGGGTTTCGGTTCTCGCCTTCCTCGTGGCATCATTGTTCGCACTCTGGGCCTTTCGCGCGGCTCGGAGCGTCGCCTGACAAGCGCCTGAAGCTAAGCGAGGCACCCATGTTCGATTTGGAGATCCTGAGCGGCCCGGAGCCGGGAGAAGTTCGCCCCTGCATCTGGGGTCGCATCACGCTCGGATCGTTTCAAGAGGAGTTCCAGGCGCCACTCCAGACGTGGACCGCTGCTGACTACGTGAAGCAATGGCTGGAGGCAGCAACACGCCTGGTGGGCGGGGCTCTTTGCGCGGTATTCCTGACGCACATGGTGGACCCGAACGCCGCCTACCATATCGGCTGGTCGGCGTGGCGCGCGGATGATCGGGTCTATGTTCAGGAACGGCTCTTCAAGATCGAGGAGATTGCCGGGCCATT
>JANMST010000219.1:0-1724 GCA_031389635.1 Acidimicrobiia bacterium
TCACGTGCCCGATCGTTAACTCCTACAAGCGAATGGGCGTTGGAGCTCCCAACTCCGGGTCCACGTGGGCCCCGGCCTACGCTACCTACGGAGCGAACAACCGGACCCAGATGCTCCGCATCCCCGATGCAGGGCGTATCGAGAATCGGGGTGTTGACGGAGCCGCCAACCCCTACCTGGCCTTCACCGTGCAGCTGGCGGCGGGCCTCGATGGCCTCGAGTGCCGGCTCGATCCGGGAGAACCCAACACTGACAACCTCTACACCCAGGACCCCAAGGTTGTTGCCGAACGGAAGATCGAGTCCATGCCTCCGACCCTCCTGCACGCGGTCGACAACCTCGTCAAGGATGACGTTCTCCGGGCCGCCCTTGGCAAGGTCCCCGGCGGGGACTACATCGACTACTACGCCGAGACCAAACGGCGCGAGTTCATGGATTGGCACTCGGCGGTCACCGCCAGCGAGGTGGACAGGTATCTCACCCTCTTCTGAGGTGGAACCGATGCCTACCCTTGCCTCATGGGCCTGCTCCTCCTCTTTGATGCCACCGGCAACGCGGTCATGTGGGGCGCCCTGCTTTTGGCGGTCGCTCTCACCGTCTGGGAAGTCCGGCAGAACAAGTTCACCCTCAAAGGCCAGATGTGGTGGATTCTCCTGGTCTTGTTGATCCACGTCCCCGGCTACCTGCTGTTGAGGGTCGTCACGGCTTTCCGCCAAAGGAAGGTCGGCCAAAGGAACGTCGGAACGTGATCGATCGGTGGAAGAACATTGCCCGCCCGACCAAGGTGATATTGGTCTTGGGGACGATCCTCCTGCTGCTGGCGGCGTCCGGCGTGCTCCGGGCCGACAGCGGCATTGCGGTGAGTTCGGATCAAGCGGTGGAGATCGCCGGACAGCAGGTCGACTTCGTCTCCGAGAGCACCCAGGTGCGGCTGATCCGCCAGGGGTTCAACCTGCGCCCTGTCTGGGCGGTTTCTCTCGCTATCCCGATCGCCGGGACCGAGGAATTTGAGCGTTTGACGACCGTGGAGGTCGACGCCGTTACCGGAGCCGTCCTACGAATCGTCGCCAGCGACGGCTGAGCGGTAACGAGTGGCCAATCCGATGAACTGAAACACTGCGGACACTCCGAAGGCCACCGTTCCAATCCATAATCCGAAACCGGGAGCCGCAACCTCGGACTGTTGTAGGACCAGGATGTTGCGCCCTAGCAACACGGTAAGAAACCCGGCGGCGATCCATCCGGCCCTGATCTGGTACCAGGCGAGAATCGTCGCGACCGCTCCGATCAGCAGTGTCAGCCATCCGTCGGGTTGGGTCAATCCGATCCGGGACCCTGAGGCGCCGTCGATCCACGGCAAGAACACCGAAGCCAGGCCGATGGCCGCCGCCACTACCGCCCTTCGTTGTCGGAGAATGACCTATCCCACAGTGAAGATAGCGATCACAACCAAGATGATAAGAACTAACGAGACGAGCAGGAGGTTGCGTTCCAGCTTGGGCGAGTGCCGCTGATCCGGCGGGAAGTCGACCTGCTTACCGGCCATCACCGTCACCTCCTGCGCGAAGTCGAGCTGCGTGAGCATTGAGACGCTTGTCTTCGGACATCATGCCGCCCACGATGGTCACCACCATGACGATGAAACCGAGCGCGACGAGCACAATGGTTGCCGTGTTGCCACCTGGGCCGAAGGTGAAATACCCGGCCCCGGAATCCAGTGCGGC
>JANMST010000240.1:0-3630 GCA_031389635.1 Acidimicrobiia bacterium
TGAGCCCGGGTCGGACCCGAGCCGGCACTGCGAGCGAATCCCCGAAGTTGGCGGGCCAGGTCGGCCGTGGCAGTGGCGAGTTCACGGACGGAAGTACGGGTTATGAGGAGAACGCCCATCGCCATGATGGCGGCGAGAACCACGAACGCCCCCCAGGTGCCGAGAAGTCTCTTGAGAGGGAACGCCAGCAAAGCACCGATGGCTCCGCCGCGGTTCGTCACGAGGTCGAGGTCGGACGACAAAGCGACTGCTCCCGTGAGGAGATGAAACATCGCCAGCGAACCCAAAAACGCGGTCACCGAACCCGAGATCGTGCGGCTGGCTCCCTGACGGGGCTTGCCCGCGATGAGCACGACTCCGATGCCTGCCATTCCGACGGGGACCAGGTAACGCCAGAGCCCGAACATCAACTCTGTGCCGTCGCGCACGGCCCGACCGACCGGCCCGGCCAGACCGAGGAAACCGAGGACAATCAGGACAGCCGCGACGATGAGGGCGACCCCCCAAACGTCATCGGTCTGACGACCTAGATGCTCCCGTATCCGGTCACGTAGCGCCGCCAGCTTGGAGCGCCACCCTTCTCGGGAGCTTGCTTTCTTGTTGGACACCCGGCTCCGCCCGCTGCCACCCCGACGGGTGGGCGTCCGTTTGGTCATGTGTGGAAGACACTAGTGGCACGTGGTAGGTGGTACGTGATACTTCGGCGTGGTACGTGGTACGTCGGAAACCGCCCCGCCTTCCGCCCAAGTTGCCCAAGCCGCTTCTTTGGTGAGTGGGCGTCGCTCCATACCTTCTTTGGCGTGTGGGCGTCGCCGGCGAAGCTGTGAGGCCAAAGAAGCTCTGAGGCGACTCTCACACGCCAAAGAACGGTCAAATGCCCTTCCTTCGGTGATCTTCGCTTTGCTTGTTAGCCCCCCGACTCCTGCCTGCTCATGAGGCGAGTCACAACCCCCTCGATGAGGTCGTAGGGAATGGGCTTTCGCAGCGGAAACCGAAGAGTGTCCTTGGCTGCTCTGTATTGCGAGATTTGCTCCTCGAACTCCTCGTCGAAGACTGGCATCGGATAAAGACCCACGTGATGCTTCCACCCTCCTAGATACACCACGGACTTGCCGTTCACTTTGAACGAGATGATCTGGTAGCTGATGACCTCCTTAGCTCCGGGTGCGGCTTTCCGAATTGCCCGTCGCGCCTTATTGAGGATCGATTGGACGTCCGGGGGGAAAGACGCGAGGTACTCGTCAACGGTCTCGAACTTGTCGGCCACTTTTACCCTTTCGATTTGCCCAGGGCATTCTTCCTCAGCGGCTGAGGAGATTGTCGAGGCGTTCGTAGCCTTCGCGCACACCAACATCCATCCCGCTGGCGAGGAACGCATCACGGCCTTCGAAGGAGTCGACCAGGGACGTGGAGGTCAGCCGGGTCCGCCCGTTGCCCAGGTCCTCGAGTATGAGGCGCTCCAGCGCCACACCGTCGGGGACGCCCTCAAATGTGAAGGTCTGGACGATCATTTCCGACGGATGACCTCATGAAAGCAGCCGCGGAAGCCGCCCTCGAAGCCGTCGCCCGCGAGCACGTAGCGGTAGGACCCCCCGGTCCGGCAATCAAAGTGATCGATTCGCATCTCGTAGCCGTTGGGCCCGTTCCATTGGACGAAGAGGTCGGGATCGGTATGAGCCCGAAAGACCTTCTCCGGCGGAGCGTCGAACTCCCTGATGATCCGCACCAGCGGAACGTCGGGATCGGCGATGATCTGGGTCTCGTGGGTGCTGGTAGTCACTTTTCTGCTCCTCTTTGCGGTCGTCGAGTCGGTTCTGCGAGCACGACTTCGTCAGGCATCCCCAGAAGGACTTCGTCGAGACGGCGGTAACGCTTCTCGGCCAGTCGCCGGTAGCGCTCGATCCACTTGGTCATCAAGTCGAACACCTCCGCTTCCAGATGAACGGGCCGACGCTGTGCCTCCCGGGATCGGCTGACCAAACCGGCGTCCTCCAGCACCTTGAGGTGCTTGGAAACCGCCTGGATGGTCACGTCGTAGGGCTGGGCCAATTCCATCACGGTGGCGTCTCCAACCGCCAGCCTCGCCACAATGTCGCGGCGGGTGGGATCGGCCAACGCCGAGAGCACCCGGGACAATGGATCAGCCGCCACGATCTTCCTCCTGCTCAATATTTGGTGCTCAACCATTCGGTTGAATAGGACCGTACGGGCCAGCGACGCCGTTGTCAACTGATTGGTTGAGAAAGAAGCGCCGCTCTCGGGAAACTCTCAGGTTGTCCTCAGGCCGTTATAGGTGCACGTTGCGTAGGTTTCCCGGAATGGAAACCACGACTCCCACTCCCATCGTCGAAATCGTCGCGTTTGGCCACAACCGGGGCACCTTCCTCGAGTCTTTCGTTCGTGACTTGCACTCCTACCTTTCCGACCACCTTCCCGCGGTGTGGCTTCTGACCATCGCCGACAACGGTTCGACCGACGACTCGTGGTCGACCGCCACCGCTCTGGCCGAAACCCTCCCCAATACCAGGGCCGCTCGACTCGAAGAGCGGCTTGGTCGAAAAGAGTTGCGCTTTCGCTGGAACCACAGTCAGGCCCTCGTCGCCGCGTTCATCGAGATTCAGCCTTCGCCCGACTTCGATCGAACCCTCGCTCCTCTCATCAAGGATGCCAATCGCCAATTCCTGGCCTCGGTCGAGGTCGACCGGCGCTTCACCCGGCGTCAGGCACTGACTGCGATCGGCACCGTCGGACTGGGGGCTTTCCTGGCAGCGTGCGCCAGCAACTCAACGTCGACCACCATTGCCGGTTCGTCGACGACGAGCACTACCGGCTCACCAGGCACGTCCGGCACCGCCACAACCGGGGCGACAACGGCCATCACCGCCATCGACTGCGTGCTTGTTCCCGAGATGACTGAAGGTCCCTACTACCTCGACCTGGATCTCGTACGATCCGACATCACCGAGGATCGAGTCGGCGCACCTCTGGCCCTGACCATCGTCGTTGCCAGCGTTGACGGTTGCAGCCCGATTCAGGACGCCGCCGTCGACCTCTGGCATTGCGATGCCGAGGGGATCTACTCCGGTTTTGTCGCGGCCAGCACCGGGCAGGGCTCGGGAACCGACGACAGCATCTTCCTGAGAGGGACCCAGTTGACCGACGCCAACGGCAGGGTGACCTTCCAGACCCTCTACCCCGGCTGGTACTCCGGACGGACGGTGCACATGCACATGAAGGTCCACATCGGCGGCAACCAGATCCACACGACCCAGCTCTTTTTCGACGACACTTACACCGACCAGGTCTACGCGGCCAATGAGCCCTATGCATCCCGCAACAACCGGGACATTCTCAACGGCGACGACGGGATCTACGGGGGCGGTGGCGAGGCCACAACGCTGGCGGTCACCGCCGATGGAGACGATTACGCCGCCACCCTGGTGGTGGGAGTCCAGGCCTGACACCTCGGACCATCTAGAGCTCGAGGAGGACCGGCAGAATTACGGGACGGCGCGAGGTCTCGGCTTTGATCACCTTGGCCGCGGCCTGACGAATCACCTGTTGGAGAACGGAGCTGTCGTGGGCATCGGCCTTGAGACGCTCTTCGAGAGCCTCGCGAACCGCTTGCGC
>JANMST010000288.1:0-2391 GCA_031389635.1 Acidimicrobiia bacterium
TCGCTCGGCTGAGCCAGGACTCCGTTGTGATCGGGATCGCATGGCCAGTGCCACCTTTGCTTTTTCGCACCCCCTCCAATTTCAGTGTCAGCAACCCTGTCATCCAATGACCGAGGGGTCGTCAATCCTCAAGACGGGAGCGCCGGATCGAGTAAGGTTTGAGCTACAGGGCGACTGCTATCGAGAGCACCTTTTGAACGTCGACCGACGGCAATCGCTTGACCTGAAAGCTGTGGCGGGGGTTTGTGAGTGGCTACGAAGCCGAGGGCTCCGGCTTGCCGGCTGTTGATGTGCCCGCCTCGTAGAGCCATTGCAGTGTCCGCCAGAGTCGAATCGAGCGGTCTGAACTCAATGCCCAACTCGCGGATCGCAGGTGTGGTGGAACTATGACGAGCGAATCGGCATCCGGTCGAGGCCGAACCGGCGGTGTGACGGCTACAGCCCAAAGCCCGACCCATCAAGACCGCAAACTGTGGGCCGGCCAGTGATCCGCAAGATCGACTACTCGGGCATTGACTAGGGACCCGGCCCTCCTTCGGCCGGAGGGCCAGGACGAGTTGGAGGTCGACGGCTATTCCAGGGTGGATTGGTAGTTGTCTCGGGCCTCGTACATATGGGGTAGGCGGGAGAAGAACCGGGACCGGGGGAGCGCCTCGGCGGCGCCGGCGGCCCGCGCCCGTTCCAGCGCCGCCTCGTCGACGTGGGGACCGAAAACCGTCACCTCGACTCCGGCGGCGGCCAGCAGCTCGATGATCCGCTCGCCTTCGCCGACCCGCAGGTCGACCAGCGCCACGCTGGGCATCGACTCAGCAAGCGCCCTCTCGACGGCGGCCCGGTCGGCGAGCGTTACCGGCTCGAGGCCGGCCCGCCGCACCACCTCTTCGATCCTGGTTCGGTCGAGGAGGTCCCCCGTCACCACCGCCACTCGAGATGTCACCGGCGTTCCGATCGTGATCTGCCGCGCCCTTTCCATCCCCCACGCCAGGTGCGCACGCCAGGCCTCCTCGCCGAGGGTCTGCGTAGAGGCGGCGGCGAGATCGTAGCGGTCGCCGGGGAGGACTCCTTGGAATACAGGCCCGGCCCGCACCCCGCATCGAGCACCAGCTGACCGGGCCTCCTCGCCGAGGAGTTCGAGCACGGCGGGCCGGTCATACAACGGGTTGTATGGGCTCTGGGCGGCGTAGCGCTCGTAGTCCTCGGCGAACTCATCGAGGATCGGGTGTGGACCGGAACTGGCCACAGCATGATCATCACGCGCGGGGACGGCCTGCGTGCCACTAACCCCCCCGTCACGGTCGGAGCGAACAGTTGATCTTCGCCGCTCGCCCCGGCGACGGAGCGACCGTGCCATCGGAAATCATCGGGCGGAGGTCGGCTCAGTCGATCCCAGTTCGCGGAGTTGATCGAATGTGAAGATGCCGGTGCGGTGCGAATCAGGGGCGAACTCGAAGTTGACCGCGTACGCGCCAACCAAGCGCGCTGTCTCGATCCTGATCTCCACGGGCCCGCCCAGCATCGCCGCCATCCTGGACGCACCCGCCTCGGACCGACAGTCGGCACATTGGCACGCAGCGCGGAGGGTGCGGGCAGTGACAGCAGTCTGGGTCTGGTCCTCCCAGGACAGGACGACCCGGGTGCCGCCCTCGACGTCGATCCGGGCAGGCTCAATCATCTCGAGCAGCGTAACCCAAGCGGTATCAAGCCCATCGGGGTGACGAATCGGGTTGGGCTCGGCGCTTGCCCTAGCCAATAACCTCACCGGCGACGTAAAGATCATTCGGTGGCCGAGAGCAGCAACCCAGACATATCGCTCCGATCACCCGATCACGACCGAGCCGACAGCTAGCGGCGGGAAGGTCGGTGGGGGCCAACCTTGCCAGGGGTAGACGCGTCTCTCCACTTCCGGGCGGAACTGTATGCAGCGTGACTGCTCTCGGTCGGCCTTCACAAAGTGAATCAGCCCGGCCACGCAAAGAGGTCGTCGCGATCGACGGCACCAAGAGCGGGGCGTCGCAGTCGATGTGGTCGAACCGCCCCCGCCGCCAGATCGCTGCCGAGGCTGAGTCGCAATCGAATGCGCGAGTCAGACTACGCTCGAACGAGCCAGGGTGACCGCGATTCTGGACTGAATATCGAAACAGTCCCCCTTGGAGCCGATGTTCCTACCCGCAACCGTTCGCGCGTTGTGTGTGCACGTGCCGCTGCGCTCAACCGGGTGGGAGAGTGGGCGGGTTGCCGCTCGTCGGGATACGATCCTTGAAGCGTGCTGCTTCGTCGGAGCCGCCGGTGGCGTCGCCGGCGCTGTACGAATGAGCGCCGGCGCCCGCTAGCGTGCCGCGATCGACGATCAGGTATTCCTCGCGTATCGGACGACCATCAAACCAGCACTCC
>JANMST010000308.1:0-2807 GCA_031389635.1 Acidimicrobiia bacterium
GGGCTTACCTGTAATAAATAATCAGCGAGGTATGGATGTTCCTTTAATGATTTGTAAGAATTGTAACTGGCTTCTGATAATTCCTGCAATAATGTTTCTTCTTTTGGATTAAAAACAAAATTGTAATACACTTTTACCGGAGGGAACTTTTCATATAATTCAAGAAGCTGCTCTTCCAGCCTTGGGAACCACTCTGTCCAGAGTCGATCCTTGAGCCCATCCGCAAGCGTCGCTAACGCATCTGCCAGCCGCTCATCTTCGGGACCCATGGGCAAACGCACTCTGACCCGGGCGCTCACCGGCGCATCTTCGCCAGATCGATAGGTCAAGGTGACCGAAGCGCCCTCGAATTCGGACTCGACGCGATGGGCGACGTGCTGATTCCTCCATCGCATGACCTCATCATGAACCCTCACCGATCCGCCCACCATGCGCTGCCTTAGGCTCTCGGGTAATTGTCGCCGACGGCCGGTGGTGAAGCAACGGGCGTAGGCGATGACCGCCTGCTCCCACAGAGCCCGACGGATGAAGATCTGCGAGGCCTTCTTCATTTCCTTACGATCGTGGAGGCTTTGGCGCACTAGCAACAGGTCCGCCCAGATGCTGGCCAGCTCCGCAAGCTCCCTTGAAAGCTCATCGTCGACGGGTGCTTCTGTGACATCGGGTTCGCTCGTTTCGTGGTTGACCATGAGCGACAACCTATCCGCCAAGCCGACATAGCCGAGCACTCCCTGGCACAGATGCCCATTGACTGTGGGTCGGGAGGCGCGAGGTTCCCATTGGTGCCCGCCCGAGCCGTTTTCATCCCGCGTTTATCCCGCGTCCGCTGCCGATCGCAGGCATCCATCGGTGTCCGATATGCAGGCGCCACCTGGGTTTTTGTCCACCCTGGTCCGCAGCAATTCGACCAGGCAGCATTCGGGACGCTGAGGTCGCGGGTTCGAGTCCCGCCGTCCCGACTTATAAACACCAGGTGAGAGCCGCCCTTAGGGGCGGCCCCTTGGTGTTTGGGATCGATTCCATCGCGCGTCCATCGCGCGCATCGCACCTCCGGAAGGGTCCGTTTCTCAGCCGGGTCGGTAGACGTCGCGGCGATGCCCGACCCTCAACACGATGACCTCGTGGCGGTCGTCATTGATCCGGTAGAGGATTCGATACGTCCCGCGCCGGGCGCTCCACACACCTTCGAGTTCGCCCCGTAGAGGGGCTCCGACCCGCCTCGGGCTGTCCAACAGGGGTCCGGTGATGAAGTCGATTACTGCAAATGCCACTGCCTCCGGCAGCACCTCGCGAATGGCCCGAGCGGCCGGCGCGGTGACGACGATCTCGTAGCGCTCGGCGCTCACCGAGGCCGCAGGGCCTTCACAGCCTCGACCCCACGCACCATCTCGCTATCCAGATAGGCGCGTTGGGCTTGCACCAGCTCGGCTACGGCCTCAGAGTCCCCGAGCACGGCAAGGGTCTCCTCAAGCGACTCGAGGTCTTCGGGGCTGATCAGCACCGCCGCCGGGGTGCCATTGCGGGTGACCACCACCCGTTCATGGTGCTTCTGGACACGTTCGATGAACTCGGAGAACCGATCACGGACCGTACGGAGCGACTCACTTGACATGGCCACAATTGTGCCACACCGATGGCGGCAATGGAACAGCAAATCGAGGTCCGGGCCGCGAGATGAGCAGACGAGTCGGCACTGATCGGTCACCCTTAGCGTCAACGCCTACATTCGACCGATCGTTTAGCCGGATCACGCTCAGGGTCTGAGCCCCCCGACTTCGAGTCCGCGGCCAGGCCGCGCTATCGCCCGAGATCGTGCCCTCTTTCCCCGCGGTCACGCCGAAGGAACCTCTCACCGAGACGTTCGGCGGCCGCCCTGTCTGCTTCGGTGGTGGCCTGGGCGTAGATGGCAATGGTGAGTCTTGGGTCGGTGTGCCCGAGCCGGGTCTGAGCAGTCTTCAGGTCGACGCCTTCGAGGACGAGCCCGGTGGCGTTGGCCCGTCGGAGGTCGTGGAACTGGAGCCACTCAAGACCTGCTTTGACCCGGGCCGGGTACCAGATCCGGTGCAGCCAGTTCGAGTAGTCGAGATGTTCGCCGTCCGGGCCGGGGAGGAGGAAAGATCCGGCATCCCGCTGCGTGAGGCCCCGGCGAGCCATCTGCTCAGAGACGATCGTCATCAGCGGGCCGGGCACCGCCAAGGTCCGACGGCCGGCCGCCGACTTGGGGGGCCCGAGAGCCGATCGTCCGCCTGCACCCCGGGTGACCTGCTCAGCGACCGTGATCGTTGAGCGCTCGATGTCGATTCGGCCTACCCGCAGCCCGGCGCATTCACCCCACCGCAGCCCGAGCACCGCGCCGAGGTAAGCCATGCCTTCATACTCGGATCCCAGCGCCTCGGCGAGGGCCAGCAGCTCACCCGGAGAAAGAACCTGCCGTTCCACCGGCTCAAGGGCGGGGAGTTTGACGCTCCGGCAGGGAGAGCGGGCGATGAGATCATGGAGCACGGCGTGGTTCAAGACGGCGGTGAGTGATCCGTAGACCCGCCGAACTGAACGGGGCGCCATCTGCCGTGACCAATCGTTGACGCACTTCTGAACGTCGACGGGGTTGAGCGAGCCGATGGTTCGATCGCCTAGGGCGGGCAGGACGTGAGCTCGCAGGGCCGACTCGTCGCGGGCGATCGAAGATGGGCGCTTGGCCGGATTGGAGTCCAACCATGACACGGCCACATCGTGCAGGCTGGTTTCCGCCCGCCGCGGATCGATCCATGCACCTCTCGCCCGGCTTGCCCGTTCCTGCGCTTCGAACG
>JANMST010000153.1:0-1985 GCA_031389635.1 Acidimicrobiia bacterium
CCGCTCCGGCGACGCTGCACCGGGCCGTCGCAGAGATGGTTGGTCGGTGAGCTTGGAGTTCAACTCAATTGCCCTGATGTTCGCCGTCATCCTCGCGGTAGTGGCCGGGGGGCTCCGGTGGTTGCGGGTCGCCCAGCGCGAGCATTATGAGACGGGATCTGTCATTCGCTTCGCCCGACGCTGGTGGCTGTCGAGCATTCTCAACATGATCCTGCTTGGTGCGGCGTTGATCGGTGCCTTCGGAGTGTGGTGGTGGTCACCGATCGGCTGGCTGTCGCTTGCGCTCGTGGTCGGTCCGGTCGGGTTGTCGATGAGTGGAACCAGTTCTCCTCTGCGGTGGACCGCCCGCCTGCGAAGGGTGGCCGCCATCACAGGGGTCATCGTGATCGGGATTGTCGTTGTGGCGATCGCAACCGGGGAGCCCGGATGGAGCGTCGCTGCGGCTGTGGCGATTCCCCTGGTGATCGATCTTGCACTTGCAATCGTCGCACCGCTCGAGCGGCTCATCAGCGAACGTTGGGTGACACGTGCTGGGGCGAAGCTCGCCTCCTCGGGTGCCCGAGTCGTGGCGATTACCGGGAGCTATGGAAAGACCACGACCAAGGGTTACGTGCACCATCTCCTCTCCGGACAGCTGTCGACGGTGACCACACCGGCATCGTTCAACAACCGCATGGGCCTGGCCCGGGCCATCAACGAACATCTGATCCCCGGAGCCGCCGTGTTCGTGGCGGAAATGGGCACGTACGGGAAGGGCGAGATCACCGAGTTGTGCGAGTTCGTTCCGCCCGATGTCGCCGTGATCACGTCGATCGGACCGGTCCACCTCGAGCGCTTCGGATCGGAGGAGTCGATCGTCGAGGCCAAGAGAGAGATACTCGCAAATGCCGGCGTCGCTGTCATCAACATCGATCATCCTCTTCTTGCCGGGCTCGCCGATCAGGAGGATGGGCGCCTGAAAGTGATCCGGGTATCAGGGTTGGATGCGGCCGCCGACGTTTCGGTGGTCGATGGAATCCTTAGGATCGAGGGACAGACGGTTGGGTCGCTTGGTCCCGAAGTATTCGGATCGAACCTGGCGGCCGCGGCGGCTGCCGCCATTCAATGCGGCGTAGGCAGCGATGAGATTGCCCGACGGCTGCCCAGTCTCCCTGTGACCCCCCATCGGCGCGAGCAAAGCATCTCCGAGCGCGGGTTCATGATCCTCGACGACACCTACAACTCCAATCCGGCCGGTGCCCAAGCGGCTCTCGACTTCTTGTGCTCGATGCCGGGTGAGGGCCGTCGGGTCGTCGTCACTCCCGGGATGGTCGAACTCGGCCCCCGCCAGTACTCGGAGAACGCGGCCTTCGCCCGGGCAGTCGGCGAGCGCGCTTCCGACTTGCTAGTAGTGGGTCGGACCAATCGACGAGCACTGGTTGAAGGAGCGAGGGGCGGTGCCGCGACGGTTACCGTGCTGTCTTCACGACAGGAAGCGGTGGAATGGGTCCGCTCGCGGCTGGGACCGGGCGATGCCGTCCTCTACGAGAACGATCTGCCCGACCATTATCCGTGACATCGGGAGGTCCCGGGGTGATCCGATGACCACGCCCGCCGTCGTATTCGGAGGGCCATCCGATGAGCACGACATCTCGATCCTGACCGGGCTTCAGGTCAGTCACGCCCTCAAAGACGTGAACGCGTTCTATTGGAGCAAAGGCGGAGAGTGGTTTCAGGTCGAGCCCGACTCCGAGGCTGGGGACTTTGTCGACGGTCCACCCCGCAAGGCAAAAACCGTAAACCTGATTCCGGAGGTTGGTCAGGGTTTTGTCGCCAAGAAATCGATCCCGGTTTCGGCCGTTGTCAACGCCTGTCATGGCGGCCCGGGCGAGGACGGCACCTTGCAGGGCATCTTCGATTTAGCCGGCATCAGATACACCGGTCCGGGTCAGGCGGCCTCGGCGCTGGGCATGGATAAGTTCGCCTTCGGAGCGGCGATGGCCGCC
>JANMST010000370.1:0-7451 GCA_031389635.1 Acidimicrobiia bacterium
GGTTCCGTTGCGGAAGAAGGCATAGCCGGGATTGCTGGGGGTGTTCTGAACGTTGACGTGCCCGGACGCGGTGATGGTCACGTTGCCGTTGAAGACGGCATTGCCGTTGATGGTGATCGCGGTCCTGGCGGTAAATGTTGAGCAGTCGATCCACCAGTTGCCATTGACCACGATCGGCGGGCTGGAGGTTGGAAGGTTGCAGGAGTAGCCGGCGTTGGTCCACCGGTTGAAGCCGACCGGGGCGCCGGTCTTGCCGACCGAAGTTATGAGGTCGTGGATATGAGGGGCTGGGGCCGCGGCGCATCCGGGGATGTTCTGCTCGTTGGTGACCGTCAGCGCAGCTGTTGCCCACCCCAAAGACGGGCTGAGGGAGCTGTAGTTGGCCTGGCAGTTGTACCGATGGTCGACGGGGGCCCGGGTGAGGCGGGCGGGAAGGGCGGTGGGTTCGGGGTTGGGTCGATTGGCGCCGCTGGCTCCTGGTGTGCAGGCCGGCGTGTTGGCCCGGCTCGGTCCGCAACCGGGCGTGCCGGGAGCGAAGGTCATGACGAGTCCGCAGCCGAAGCCCTCCACGAGCCCGCTGGGCACGATGATGGCGGTGCCGGTCTGGTTGGAGCAGCCGGCCGGTCCGTCGGCTCGCAAACGCGATTCGGAGCCGTCGATGTCGATGACACCGTCGTTGGTGCACCCGGCGCTGCCATCGGAGTCGGCGGCGACGATGCCTCGCTGCAGGGTGGCGACTCCGGGTCCGCCGCCGTCGGGGTTGACGACAGCTTTCACGATCACTCCGCCATTTCCCGTTGCTTGGATGGACTGGCAGCCGGAACGGTCCAGGACCAGAAGGTTGATCGGCATCGGGCCGCCGCCGGCCAGCTTCGCCGTCGCCACCGTATGGACGGTGGTCGGACCTTCGCTGATGCCGAGGACCCGTGAGAAGGTCCCTTCGTGGACGGCGGTCATCTCCACTCCCACCCGGTCGCAGGCATTGTTGTCGTCTGGATCGACGGCCTGAGACGACGCCCCGAGCAATCCTGAAGTCATCAGGGCGTGCCCGTTTGGCACCGGATAGACAAAGGCGATCGTGAACCGCCCGGAGACCTGGCTGTATTCGGAGGTAACGAAGGCGTTGCAGGCACCCGCGAAGGTTCCACATCCCGAGGTGTCAAGGGGCGACATTCCCGGGGTGTTCAGAGCCACATAGGCCAGGGCCGTCTCACAGGCGTCCTGTCCATTGCCGGTAGCGAGATCGAGGGCACCGGCGGCGGCGGCAGTGTCGGTGACCTTCTGGTCGGCGGCGCGGTCGAGGCGAATGGCTGCCAGGTCAATCGCGAAAGCGGCAACCCCAAGGAGCAAGAACATAGATATCGCCACCAGCACCAGCACATAGCCACCCTCGGGCGCACGGTCAGTTCGCCTCATGAGCCCTCGCGCTCGAAGCGGGCCGCGGCAGGCGCCTCCAGGGTGACTTTGACGGCGAATACCACGGTCTGGATTGTGGCCTCCCGTTTGGCAACCACCTGGACACGTCTCTCGTCGTCGGGCCGGCCGTCACTAAAGCAATCGAGACCGGTCTCCGGGCTCCCCGTCACCCCCAGGTTTTCGACCAGCCTCTTGGTCCGATCGTTGGCGGTGGCTCCGTCGGGATACACGTAGGCGACACAGATGTATTGTCCCGCTACGCCGGAACTCAGGTCGCCCACCGCCGCCGCCCGGGTTACGTCGAGCACCTTGTCAAGCCAGGTATCGAGATCAGTACCGACAGGCAAAGTAGCTCCAAACCGGGTCGATTCCCTGGCCGCGGTCTGCAGCGACGTGTACTGGCCGTAGGCAAGCGCCGCCGTCACCGTCCCCAACAGCAACATCAACAGCAACATCATGACGAAGGCGGCCTCAACCAGCACGGCGCCTCTCTCCCCACTATCCACGAGGTCCGGTGTCGCCTCAGTTTTTCCTGGCCTGGACTTGTTGATCATGGCAGCCCGGCGGGTGGGCCGGTGTCGGGGGGTGGCCCGTTGGGATTGTCGGCGGGTGGCCCGTTCGGGTGGTCGGCGGGTTGGCTGTCCTCTTCGGCTCCACCAGCACCGGTCCCAGTCTCAGTGAGATCGAAATCGACCGGGTTGGGCACATCGAGTTGGGGTTTGGGGTCGCAGCCGGCAGTCGGATCGAACGGACCGGCGGTCCGGGTGGCCGAGCCGCGCTGCGTGGTTCCCCGCTCCGAGGCGTTGCTTGCGACACATGCAGCCCAAGCCTTGAGGGCGCTCGTGTACTCGTCGATGGTCTCCTGCACCGCGGTGGTGAACACGCCGGCGTTGGCGGCCTGTACTGCGGCCTCGGGCTTGACGTCAGCGGTTGTCGGCCCGGCCACGTGGGGAAGCGGGCGAGCAGGGTTGGGCAGCTCGATCCCGAGTCGAGCGGCCAGGTTGGCCAGAGCCTCCTGGGCGGGCGCGGGAAGATTGCCGGTGGCCGCGCTGGCGATGCCTCCGCCCATTAGGACGGCGGCGAGGCCGACGACGGCTGCCTTGGTCAATAACCGGCGTCTACGAGCGATGAAAATGCCGTCGGGCGTTGCTCTATCGCTGCGATCGCCCTCGACCTTCCGCACGGACCGGGCATTTGAGGAAGTGAGAAGGGCGGCTTCGGCCAGCATCCGCACCTGGCGTCGGGCAAGTTCCGCATCAACTGGCTCTGTCGCAATTGCCCGCGCCTCCGCAATGAAGCTCGCTAGGGCGAAATCCTCATCCGAGACGTCATACCCGTTGAGAATCGCCTCAACTTGATCGTCGGTGTAGTGGTCGAAGTTGTTCATCTCAGACATGCAATCGTCCGAGACGCTCAAATGGGTACGGCCTGGCGCAGATTTCTCTTGATGGTCTGGACTGCCCGCCGTTGCAGCGCCTTCACCGCACCGGTGCTCTTGCCCAAAATGGCGGCGACCTCCTCGACGGTGATACCTCCGATGATCCGGAGCAGAAGAACATCTCGTTGATTGGGGACCAGACACTTGAGCGTGGCCGCAATCCGCTCCGTGCCGAGCCGATCCAGCACGATCACCGCTGGATCCCACGACGGCTCTGATTCCGGATCGGCCACCAATTCGAGCGGCTGGTGGCTGCGGGCTCGGCGTTCGTCGATCATGCGGCGGTGGGCAATGGTGAACACCCAAGACCGAAACCCGGCAGCATCGCCCGAGAATGAGCTGAGGTTGCGAGCCACCTGCAGGAACACCTCACCGAGGAGATCCTCAGGTTCGGTCGCACCTCGGGCGCGAAAGTAACCCAGCACGGGTCCGGCCAGCTCCCTATACAGCCGTGACCACGCCCACTCGCCACCAGCCCGAGCGGCCTCCAATACAGCGCTGAACTCTTTCGGATCCACACCATGTCATCGACCAAGCCGCACGTTCCCTGTAATCCTGCACAGCCGGCCCAGTCACCTGGGCTCCGGCGCGCTTTCCGCGGGAGATGTCGTCAGGGTGGACCTCCGAGCCAAGCGTGAGCCACGGGTCCACTGCCCTGCGTGAGTCAGGGGTCTACCGCCTACTGATCTCAATGAGCCGGGCTGACCGCTTCGGCCTCCACCTCGGTTTCCTCTTCACCCCTGGTGATCACGAGGTAGATCGCGCCGATGATCAAGGATGCCCCTAGCCAGCCCGCCGGGGTCAGTCGTTCTCCCAGCACGACCGCCGCCGTCGCCACTCCGAAGGCCGGTTCGAGAGCCAACAGCACCCCGGTCATGGACGGTCCGATGATGGTCTGGGCCCAGATCTGGAGGAGGAAGGCGCCGGCGCTCACCCCGATGCCGGTGATGAGCAGTGCCGGCACTTCGCGACTGGTGGGGATGGTGAGATCCTCGATGAACGACGCGAGGGGGAAGGCCAGGGCCGAGGTCACCAACAACTGACCCGCCGTGAATGGCACCACCGGATGGCGAGGAGCCAGTCTGGCAAGGGCAACTATGTGTCCGGCGAAGGAGAACGCCGCCCCCAGGGTCAGCAGATCTCCGGTCTCGAGGCGGATCCCGTCGCGGGCGGTGAGGAGCACCACTCCCACGAAGGCGACCACGGCTCCGATCACTACCCAGAGACGCGGAGTCTGTCGGCGGACCAGAGCCGCCAGCAATGGGGTGATGATGACGAAGAGCCCGGTGATCAGAGCCGAATTGGTGGCTCCGGTGGTGACGAGTCCTGCCGTCTGAAAGGCATACCCGCTGAACAGCAACGATCCGCATATCGCGGCATCGCGCCATATGACTCTGCCACGGGGGAGCGCCAGCAGGCAGAGGACGATCCCACCGATGAGGAACCGCCAGGCGACGAATGAGATCGGCGGAAACGAAGCCACCGCCTCCTTGATGACCACGAAGGTCGATCCAAAGAGGAAGGAGGCAACGGTGATGGCAAGGGCAGCGAGAGTGGTTCGGCGCATCCTGGAGGTAGAGATCGGGAGGTCCGCAAGGCTAGGCAATACCATCGCCCGTTCATGCCCCGTCCAGTCGCACCAGAGCTCAAGCCGTCCCCGGCCGAGAAAAGAAGGGGGCGGACAATCCTCAAGCGCCTGAAGGAGCGATATCCCGAAATCGGGACTGCCCTCGAGTACGTCGACGGATTCCAACTGATCGTGGCGACGGTGATGTCGGCTCAGACCACGGACGAAACGGTCAACAAAATCACGCCGATCCTCTTCGAGCGCTACCCGGCCCCGGCCGATCTTGCCATCGCCAATCCCGAAGATGTCGAGCAGCTCATCTTCTCCTCGGGGTTCTACCGGCAGAAGACGAAATCGATAATTGCACTAGCCCGGAGCTTGGTGGAGAACTTCGACGGTGTGGTCCCGGCGACACTCGATGAGTTGGTTACGTTGCCCGGAGTCGGGAGAAAGACTGCCAGTGTGGTCCTGGCCGAGGCGTTCAAGTCTCCCGCCATCGCCGTCGACACGCATGTGCAGCGGGTGTCCCGGCGCCTCGACCTGACGAGCAACTCGGACCCTGGCAAGATCGAGCAAGACCTCAAGGCTCTCTTTCCTCGCAAGGAGTGGGCCGGGATCTCGATGAGGATGATTCAGTTCGGCCGCGACGTGTGCGATGCCCGCCGGCCCCTGTGCGAGTCATGTGAGCTCAACCGCATTTGCCGGTGGCCCGGGAAACGGGTGTAGGCCAACCGCGTGACCGCCGTCACGAGGCGTCAACTCGACCGGCGCATTTTCGCTTTGGCCATTCCCGCCATCGGCGCTTTGGCCGCAGATCCACTGTTGTCGCTCGTCGACACCGCTTTCGTGGCAGGTCTGGGAGCGTCGGCTCTCGCCACCCTGGGCGTTACCAGCGCGATCTTCGGATTTGCCTTTGTTCTGTTCAACTTCCTCGCTTATGCCACCACCCCGCTCGTGGCATCGGCGAGGGGCCAGGGCGACCCGGATGGCGCCCGTCTTGTGGTCGGCCGGGCTTTGTTCCTGGCGGTCACCCTCGGGGCCGCGTCGACCGCCCTACTCCTGGTTTTCGCAGAACCTCTGGTCCGGGTGATGCAGGCCGGTCCCGACGTCATTGACCCTGCTGTCACGTATCTCCGAATCAGAGCCTTGGCAGCCCCAGCCGTTCTCATCGTCACCGCCGGGCACGGGGCCTTCCGCGGCTTGCAGGACACCCGGACCCCGTTGCTGGCAGCACTTTTGGCCAACGTCATCCACCTGGTGCTTGATCCGATCTTGATCTACGGAGTCGGGTTCGGTATTGCTGGGGCAGCTGCCGCCTCGGCTGTAGCGCAGTATGCGGCGGCGATCTGGCTGTGGCGCAAGCTTCGCGGCCGGCTGGGACCCATCCATGCCGGTCTCGGGAGGTCGGCCCACCTGTCATCACTCCTGACCGCCGGAGGGATCCTTACGATCAGAACGCTGCTTCTGGTCCTCACGCTGGCTTTGGGAACGGCAGCCGCTGCTTCGGTCGGCACGCCGGCCCTAGCCGCTCATCAGGTCGTCCGGGAGACCTGGTTCCTCACGGCGATGCTGACGGATGGGCTCGCCATCGCCGCCCAGGCTCTGGTAGCCGAGCACCTCGGCCGCGGTGACGAGGCGACGATCGCTGCCATCGATGATCGCCTCCTCTGGTGGGGTCTCCTGGTCGGGGTGATCGTTGCGGCTGGATGGCTATTGGGAGCCCCTCTCCTGGCGGCTGGCTTCGCCCCAACGACTGAGGTCGGCGGGCTGATCGAGGGGGCCGCGAGGATCGCGGGTTTCCTCGCCCCGGCTGCGGCCATCGTGTGGGTTCTGGACGGGATCGTCATGGGTCGCATGGCGTTCAAAGGCTTGATCGCCTCGACCGGAGCAGGCCTTATAGCCGGTGCCACCGTCTTCTACTTCACGGAGACCTACGGCTGGGGCCTTCCCGGCGTGTGGTGGGGAATGTCCGCGATGATTCTCGCCCGGCTTGTCGTTCTGTTAGTGCTCGTCAAGAAGTGAACCCGGAGCCAGTGCGGCCTCGTCCCACGTCCCACCTCCCACGTTCCACACGTGAGACGTGAGACGTGCGACGTGCGACGCCCCTGCAACGCGAGGACGTCCAGAGACTCACTCAGGCCTCCAACGTCTTCCCTCTCGTCTCCGGCAGGAACAGGGTCAGGACGACGGCCACCACGACGCCGATTCCCAAAAGGTCGAGGGTTCTTGTCAATCCCATTCCCTCGATCAGGAACCTGCCCAGGCCTAGGCCAATCGCCGACCCGACGGTGCCGATCCAATGAAGCGACGCAGCCGCGGTGGCCCGTGATGCAGTCGGGAAGAGTTCGGCGCGGTGGGTGCTGGCGGCCGGGATGTAAGCGAAGGAGCCGAACGACGACACCACGATTGAGGCCACCAGCATCCAGGTCGCTTCGAAGTGATAGATGCCCAACCCTCCCGCAAGGATCGCCACCAACGCCAGGACGGTTGTCGGGCGGCGGCCCCACGAGTCGGACAGCCGACCGCCGAGGAAGAACCCGACACCGCCGATCGTTCCGCCTCCCAGCGTGACCAGGATCGCGGTGCCGGTAGAGAGGCCGAGGTCGCCGACCATCCGCTCGGTGGTGAAGGCGAGTCCCACCGAGAGGAAGGCGCTCGGGAACAGTCCTGCGATTCCTGCCAGGTAGAACCACCGAAGCGACGTCACCGCCATCAGTCCCGACAGGACCCTCGTCTTGGGCTCGGCCGATCTGACCAACGGGCTCTCTTCGAGACGGCGCACCAGAACCGGAAGGAGCAACAGCCCGAGAAGGGTCAGCGCGTAGGGCAATCTCCAATCGCGTTCGGCCAGTGGCAGGCCGACGATGGCGATGGCGGCTCCAAAGCTCCCGGCGGCTCCGTAGATCGCCACTCCGTAGGCGCGAACGTGTGGGGCCAGATGCTCGGCTAGCCACACAACCCCCAACGAGGAGAGCGCCGACACTGCTATCCGCACGAGGCTCTGCGAGACCCCGAACTGCCATGGAGCCG